>JABMRP010000718.1 GCA_013202535.1 Planctomycetota bacterium | reverse complement strand
TGACCAATCCGAGCCGGACCCACGGGCTGCCACCCGTGGGCGTGCCAAATTTCCTAGTCCCTAGTCCCTAGTCCCTAGCCCCTAACCTCCCCCTTGCCGAACGGAAACCGCATCTGGGGGTCGCGGTCGAAATCGGGATTGATTTCCTTGAACAGCAAGCTGGGCTGAATGTCGTGGTTGTCTTGGTACTTGTCGCTGGTGTATTCGGTCACCTGGCCGCGCAGTTCGTGGTAGAAGATTTGGCAGATCTCGACGCCGGCGAACACGCGAACCGGCTGCACGGCAAACATTTCCAGGGTCCAGTAGCCGCAGAACCCCACGTCGCCGAACCCGGCGGTTACATGGACGAAAAGCCCCAGTCGGCCGATCGACGAACGGCCTTCGATCATGGGCACGAGGTTGTGCGTTTCGGTCCGCTCGGCCGTCCGCCCGAGATAGATTTGGCTCGGCTGCAAGACGAATCCCTCGGGAGGAATGACCTCGCGACGGACGCGGTTGTCCTTGTGCATGTCCAGCACGACCTCTTCGTAGACCAGCAGTTCGTTGTGCAGCGTGAGGTTGTAGCTGTTGGGATTGAGCCGCGACGGCTCAAACGGATCAATGACGATGTTGCCGCCCAATTGAGCGAAGATCTCGTGACCGGAAAGAACCATCGTCGTATTCCTCTAGGCTTTCGGATTCGCAACCCCTAATCGCTACCCTCTCATCGCTAATCGCTACCCTCTACTCCAATTCGCGGGCACAAATCGCCCAACGGACATTCGTCGCACAGCGGGCGGCGCGCCTTGCAGTAGCGGCGGCCGTGTTGGATCATCCGGTGGCTGATCACGATCCACTCGGGTCGGGGCAACAACCGCATGAGGTCGGTTTCGACTTTGACGGGATCTTTATGGCCGGTCAGCCCCAGCCGGCGGCTGATTCGTCCCACGTGGGTGTCGACGACCACTCCCGAGGGGATTCCGTAGGCGGTTCCCAGCACGACGTTGGCCGTTTTGCGCCCCACGCCGGGCAACTCGACCAACTGGTCCAATTCCTCGGGCACCCGACCGCCGTATTGGCGAACCAGCGTCTGGCAACATCCCTTGATACTCTTGGCCTTGTTGCGAAAGAAACCGGTGCTCTTGATCTTCTCTTCCAGTCGGGCCAAAGGCATCCGGGCCAGTGTTGCCGCCGAGGCGTCCCGGGCGAACAGTTTCTTGGTGACTTCATTGACCCGCCGGTCCGTACACTGGGCCGAGAGGATCGTGGCCACGAGCAACTGCACCGGATCGGCATAATCGAGCGAGCACTTCGCCTCCGGATAGATCTGCCCGAGGCAACTCGCCACCTTCAAAGCAAAGCGCCCGGTCGAGGTCGCGGGACGAGTCGGTGGCTGGGGCATTGCGATTTCCGTGTCACACCTTGTTCGCGCCAGAAACGGCCCTTCATTCTTGGAAGGAGGCGGCGGCGTGTCAAGTATGGGTGCTTCTCGGGGGGAACGTTGCCCGTAACGCTGGAATTCCGCCTTCCCGTGGCGAATAATTCAACGGAACACCCCTTCGTCGTTGCCGGAGCGTGCTATGCCACCCGAGGAAACCGATGCGAAACTCGATCCCCGCTACCTCCAGGGGATCGAACAATTCAACCGTCGCCAGTACCATGAGGGTCACGACGCCTGGGAGGAGTTGTGGATCGAGACAACCGGCCACCAGCGGGATTTCTATAAGGGGCTGATTCAGGCGGCGATCGCTCTGTACCACCTGGAAAACGGCAACACCGTGGGGGCTCAGCGGCTTTGGGCCGGCTGTAGCCGCTTGCTGGCTCCGTACCGTCCCAAGCACCTTGGGCTGGACCTGGAACTCCTGTTGGACGATATGTCGAGATGGCTGGACCCCGAATTTCCAGGTCCGCCGGGAAAAATCCAGCCGGGCGAAACGGGAGGAAGAGTTCCCCCCCGGATGTTGATCGACCTGAAATGATCGCCAGGGCTGCCCTGCGATGGCGAGGTATGGTTGCAGAGAGCGAGAAGGTTGCAGAGAGCGAGAAGGTTGCCGGACACCTACCCCCCCTTCGGTGTGAGGTTGGGGCCTGTTGTGTTCGAGATTCATAGAGGTTTTCCATGTCGCCGTATGACGAGCAATCGTTCTTACCAGAAGACTTTTCGGGACCGGTACGGTTGTTCCCGCTCCCCAAGCTTGTGCTCTTCCCCCATGTGATGCATCCGCTGCACGTGTTCGAGCCCCGTTACCGCGAATTGGTCCGGGAGTCGCTGGCAGACGACCGTTTGCTGGCCATGACCCTGTTGTCGCCGGGCTGGGAGAGCGATTACGAGGGGAGTCCAGCAGTGGAGCCGATCGGATGCCTCGGACGCATCTCCGCTCACCACCGGCTCGAAAACGGCGACTACAATCTCCTGGTTTTGGGACTGCAACGAGTTCGATTGTTGCGAGAACTGCCGAAGAGCAAAGCTTTTCGGCAGGCGGACGTCGAGATCTGCCAGGATATCTACCCCTCCAATGGCGTTTCCAGGCGAGCGGCTCTGGGACGCCGACTCTGCGACCTGTTCAGTCGCCGGCTGGCCGCCATCTCCGAGATGCAATCCCAACTGCAGCACATTCTCGGAAGTGACATACCCCTGGGGGTCCTGACCGACATCGTCGGCCATACGCTCGATCTTTCTCCGGCGGCCAAAGAACGGCTGCTGGCCGAGCAAAACGTGGACCGCCGTGCGAGATACCTGCTGAAGCAATTGGAAACCGACCCGCCGGCCGGCGACTTGCCGGTGGCAACCTTCCCGCCGCAGTTCAGTGCAAACTGAGCCTCTCGCCGGCATAATCGGCCCAAACGGCACTTTCGGATCTTGTGCCCCCTATCTCCAGCCAGCAACGCATCGCCGGGAGCAGCCAATCATCCGCGCCAGCTTGACCAGCCGCGTGGGGGTTTCTAAGATCGAGAAGAGGGGAATTACCAGGAGCATTGTTTTAGCGGGTGTGTTATGTCGTTTTCGGAGGAAGGCCAAGAACCGCTCGCTGGATGCACTTCCGGTGAATCGGACGAGGAACGGGAAGCAGTTCGCGCGACGGCGCAGGTCGATCAGCGGCGGATCGCCAATGCCGTGCGGGAGATTCTCCTGGCCGTGGGAGAGGATCCCGATCGCGAGGGATTGTGCGAGACGCCGGATCGCGTGGCGCGGATGTACGCCGAGTTGTTCGGCGGACTGCACGAGGAGCCGCGGCGGCACTTGCGCAAGTTCTTCACCGAGAAATACGACGAGATCGTGCTGGTTCGCGACATCAGCTTCAACAGCATGTGCGAACATCATCTGCTCCCCTTCATGGGCAAGGCCCACATCGGCTACTTACCCAACGGCCGAGTCCTCGGGCTGAGCAAGTTGGCTCGCGTGGTGGAAAGCGTCGCCCGGCGGCCACAGGTCCAGGAACGGATGACCGAAACCATCGCCGATTTGCTGATCGAGCAACTGCACGCCAAGGGAGTGGCGGTCGTCGTCGAGGCGGTCCATACGTGTATGACGATTCGCGGCATCCGCAAGCCGGGTTCCGTCTGCGTCACCTCGGCCATGAAAGGAATCTTCCGCAAGAGCCTGTCGAGCCGCGCCGAGATCATGACCCTGATCTATGGAGGACGACACTAGAAGTTTTCGAGTGTCCCTACCCTCCCCATGGATCAGCAACGCGAGCGTATTCTGGACGATTTGCGAGGGCTGATTGCCGGCGACGTGCATTGCGACGACGTTTCCCTGCAACTCTACGCCAGCGACGCCAGTATTTACCAGATCAAGCCGCTCGGGGTGGTGCGTCCCAAGACGACAGCCGATATTTCGGCCTGTGTCCGTTACGCGGCCGAGAAAGAGATCCCCCTGCACGCTCGCGGCAGCGGGTCGGGAAAAGCGGGCGAGTCGCTGGGCACGGGACTGATTCTCGACTTCTCCCGCTACTTCCGCCGCGTTGTCCGTACCGATGCCGACACCGTTCGCGTTCAAGCCGGTATCCCCTACGAACGCCTGGGCGCCCATTTGGCCCGGCACGGCCGATTGTTTGGACCGGATCCGGCCAATGCGCAAATTACCACCATCGGTGGACTGCTGGGCGTCGACGGATCGGGAAGCCGCTGGTTGAAGTACGGGTCGGCACGCCGCCACACCCGAAGTTTGCGCGTGGTGTTGGCCGACGGCGAGGTGATGGAGGTCGGCCGGGAACCGATCAACGGCACGGCATCGGGCAATCCCCGCCGCCGCCGACTCGTCGACGCGTTGGTGCGGATCCTGCGGCAAAACGCCGACGTGATCCGGTCCGGCCGCCGCGCAAGTCGCATCGATCGGTGCGGCTATCAACTGGCCGACGTATTGAACGAGGAATATCTGGATCTGGCCAAACTGCTGGTCGGATCCGAGGGCACTCTGGCGCTGATCACCGAGGCCCTGCTCGATACGCAGCCGATTCCCCGCTGTCGCGGCGTGACGTTGCTGCTGTTCGATACCCTGGAGAGCGCCTGCAAGGCCGTGCTGGAAATCCTGCCGCTTGAGCCGGTGGCCTGCGATCTGATCGATCGCCGCCATCTGGGGCTCGCCCGAGAGCTGGAGGTCCGCTTCGATCTGCTCATCCCCCGAGAGACGGAAGCCGTGTTACTGGTCGAACAAGACGGCGACGATCCGCACCAGGTGCGCCAGCGGCAGCACGAGTTGGTCGATTCAATTTGGCACAAGCGGCGACTGGCGTTCGGCGCGCGACAGGCGTTCGATCCGGCCGAGGTGGAACTCTACTGGCAGTTGGCCACCAAGATCACCGCGTCGCTGTCCCGGCTCAAAGGGCCGGCGCGACCGATCCCCTTGATCGAAGACGTCGCCGTGCCGCCGGAGATCCTGCCGGAGTTCGTGGTCCGAACGCAGAATATTTTGAAACGCGCACAGGTCACCGCGTCGCTGTACGCGCACGCCGGACACGGAGAGTTGCACATTCGCCCGATGTTGGATCCGTCCAATCCGGCGGACATGGCAAAAATGCCCCACCTGGCCGAGTCGCTCTACGAGGCCGTAATCGAGGTCGGCGGCACGATCAGCGGCGAGCACGGGTGCGGGATCAGCCGAACCCCGTTCGTCCGTCGCCAGTGCGGTCCGTTGTATGACGTTTTTGTCCAGATCAAACGACTCTTCGATCCCCAGAACATCCTCAACCCGGGCAAGATCGTCGGCGACAACCCCGACGGGATCACGCGAAACCTTCGGCCGGTCGTCGCCGGTCAGGCGATGTCTCCCCCCAAAACCGCGGCCCCCAAAGCGGAACCGGGAGGTGGCCCCGAGAAAGCGCTCGAGCAAGACGAGACGACCGCACCCAAGCTGCGCGATCTGGTCGAGTTGCAGCTCGACTGGAATCCGGACCGGGTGGTCGAGGCGGCCGTGCAATGCAACGGGTGTGGCGAATGTCGCAGCCAGGCACCCGACGTGCGGATGTGTCCGATGTTCCGAATCCGGCCCGCCGAAGAAGCGTCGCCGCGGGCCAAGGCCAACCTGATTCGAGGAGTGCTCGGCGGGGACCCACCCTTGGAGAGTCTCACCGGCGAGCAGTTCAAGGCCGTGGCGGATCTTTGTGTCCACTGCCAGATGTGTGTGTTGGAATGTCCCGCGGAGGTGGATATTCCCAGGATCGTGTCGGAAGGCAAGGGAGCGTTCGTGGCGGCCAACGGTCTACCGTTTTCCGACTGGGTGATGACCCGGCTCGACCGACTGGCCGCGCTGGGCAGTATCGTTCGCCCGCTGTCCAACTGGGTGCTGGGCAACCCCCAGATGCGTTGGGTTTTGGAGAAAACGCTGGGGATCGCCCGCCACCGCAAACTTCCCCGTCTGGCGGCAGGCAGTTTTCTGCGTCGTTCGGCCCGGCGCCGGCTCACTCGGCCGACGCGCCGCAGCGGGCGCAAAGTGCTCTATTTTGTCGACACCTACGCCAACTTCTTCGATCCCCAGCTCGGCGAAGCGCTGGTGGCCATCCTCGAACACAACGGCGTGGCCGTGTACGTCCACCCCCAGCAGAAGCAGGCCGGTATGTCCGCCGTCGCTTGTGGGGAGTTGAACCACGCTCGCCGTCTGGCCCGTCACAATGTCGACATCCTGGCCGAAGCGACCCGGCACGGGTATCATATAGTAGCGACCGAACCGGCCGCCGCGCTGTGCCTCCGTCAGGAGTACCCCAATCTGCTGGACGACGACGACGCCGCCCTGGTTGCCGAAAACACCAGCGAGGCGTGTACCTATTTGTGGCGAATGCACACGGCCGGACAACTGCACCTCGATCTGGCGCCGATCAACCTGACCGCCGGCTATCACGCGCCGTGCCATCTCAAGGCGTTGCGTGTGGGAACGCCCGGCGAGAAACTGCTGGGGCTCATTCCCGGGTTGATTGTCAAGCAGATCGAGCATGGATGCTCGGGCATGGCCGGCACCTTCGGATTGCAGCGGAAGAACTACCGAAACAGCCTCCGTGCGGGCTGGAAACTAATGACCGGCCTTCGCGATCAGGCCGTCCAGGTGGGCACCAGCGAATGTAGTGCCTGTAGAATACAGATGGAGCAAGCTACCACCAAACCAACCATCCACCCGTTGAAACTGCTTGCGCTGGCCTACGGGTTGATGCCCGAAGTGACCTCGCGATTGACCGCCCAAAGCCAGGACTTGACCGTTACGTGAAAATCCGCGTTAAGCTCTTCGCCGCTGCCCGCCAGACCGTGGGCCGCGGCGAGGTCGAAGTGGAGTTGTCCGAGCCGGCAACGGTCGGACAGTTGCGCGCGCAATTGGCCCGGCAACTTCCCCAACTGGCCGGACTGATTGGGCACGCCTCGTTTGCTCTCGATGCGCGGTATGCCGATGATGCGGAACCGTTGCCCGCCGGTGCCGAAGTTGCCTGTATCCCGCCGGTTAGCGGAGGATAGGATGATTCAACTGACCCACGATCCGATCGGCCATGCCGACGTGCTGCAAACCGTCGCTTCGACGGCGGCCGGGGCCATCGTGCTGTTCTTGGGCACGGCACGCGAGATGACCGGCGGGCGGCGGACGGCTTCGCTGGAATACGATTGCTACGAGGCAATGGCCCAAAAGGAATTGGCCGCCTTGGAGGCCGAAGCCCGCGACCGCTGGGAGTTGGTCGACTGCGCCATCGTGCATCGGCTGGGATCGACCGGCCTGGGCGAGGCGAGCGTGGCAATCGCCGTCAGTTCCGCCCATCGAGCCGCTGCCTTCGAGGCCGGACGCTGGCTCATCGACCGCATCAAAGAGGTCGTACCCATCTGGAAGAAAGAAAACTGGGCCGACGGCACCAGCCAGTGGGTCCATCCGGGAGTAGGGGAGTAGGGGAGTAGGGGAGTAGGGGA
>JABMRP010000717.1 GCA_013202535.1 Planctomycetota bacterium | reverse complement strand
GAATATACGGCGGTTGCAAGTCGTTGCCCGCGAAGGTTCCGACTCCCGCGCTGGGATGCCACGTATCGAACCGGCAATGTCCGTTCGGCCCATACGTCTCATTCAATCGGCCATAGAAATTTCCGCTGTTGACAGGTAGTAACTCCGCCGCACCGACCGTCTTGCTGAACGGTCCCGGCGGAGACAGCAGATTCTCGCCCACATCCACGAATAGGCTGTTCACCGGATCCCAGACCTTCACATCAAACGACAACACGTTCGACATGAGAATGTCTTCACCACGTCGAAATGTCGCGTCCGAATATTGGGTGACGAGTCCCGCCTTCGCGCTTCCGTTGTTCGGCACGAGCGTCAGGTCGGTTCGAGTCATGGGGTTCAGGTCTATTGGGTTGATGTTGGGATCCACGGGAATGTAGCCCGGATAGCCGAACGTCGAGTGTGAGGATTCTTGTAGGTTGAATCGTCTGAACGTGATTAACGCATCATCCGAGTTGTCCCAAATTCCATCGGCACCTGCCGTGGCACCATCTTGCGGCAGGCCGGTTGACGGGTTGTGACCAAATCGAAGATGTGGGATTCCCAAGCTGATCGGGAACGATGTCGGAGACGAAAACGAACTGATCGCGCAGCGTGCCCCGCTGCGACTCGGGAACGCTGGCGGGCCAATGGAACACCATCGGCACGTGGACGCCGCCTTCGTAATCGTCCTGCTTGAAGCCGCGCAAGGGGGCGTTGTTGGCATGCATCGCCGCGGCGCCGCCGTTGTCGGTGAGGTAGAAGAGGAGCGTGTTTTCGAAGAGTGCTTCCTGCCTCAGTTTTCCCACGATCTGACCCACGCCGTCGTCCAGATGCTCGATCATCGCCATCAGCGTATCGCGGGTCTCGTCGCCGGTGGCGTGCTCGATCTCGTCTTCGGGGGCCTGGGGCGGGGCGTGGACGGCGTTGTAGGCGACGTAGAGGAAGAAGGGTTTGCCCTTGTGTCGCTCGATGAAGGCAAGGGCCTCCTCGGTGATCCGGTCGGTGAGGTAGCCCTGGTCTTGGAGGGGTTCGAGGCCCCGGTAGATGGGATGATCGGGGAGGTTGAGGTCGAAATAGTCGTGTGCGCCGCGGCCCATGAAACCGTAGAATTCGTCAAAGCCTCGGTTGACGGCGTTGTAGTCGAGCGTGACGCCGAGGTGCCATTTTCCCAGGGCGCCGGAGACGTACCCGGCCAGTTTGAGGTAATGGGGGAAGAAGCGCTCATCGAGGGGAACGCCCGATCCGCCTTCGCCGGCCGTGTAGATGCCGAAGCGTTGTTGGTAGCGGCCGGTCATCAGGCCGGCGCGGGTGGGAGAGCAGACGTGGCCGCTCGTGTAGGCTTGCGTGCAGACAACGCCTTCGCGGGCCAGCGAATCGGTGTGGGGAGTGCGAACCTCTTTGGGATGGTGCGGGTTGTAGCTGACGTCGGCATAGCCCTGGTCGTCGGAAAGGATGACCACGACGTTCGATTTTTCCCCGCCGAACGCCGTCGAGCCGGCGATCGTCGTCACGGCAAGGAACAACAAGGTGCTCGCCCGTTTCATCTGTCTCATGGTTTCTTTCGCTTCGATGGGTTGTCTCGTCTCTTCGGCTTGGCTTTCCCTTTGGCCCGCAAGGCCCGCGTCTGATGTTCCAGCGCTGCCAGTTCGGTGGCCTGGCCCCGATCGCCCATGGCCTCCATCCAGGCAAGGAGTCGGGATTTCAGTTCGGCCTTGATTTGGGCATGGCCGGGGTCGTCGGCCAGGTTGTTCCATTCGAAGGGATCTTGGGCAACGTCGAACAGCTCTTCGCCGGGCCGGTGCTCGTAGCGACGGACCTTGTCGGCTGCCTCCGGATCGTCGGCCGCTCGGGCGATCCACGACTGGAATATCGTGTTCTGCGTGCAGGCGTTCTGGAATTCGATCTCGGGGGTGAAGTTCCAGATGTACTTGAACCGACGCGAGCGGATTGAGCGAATGCCGAACGTGTCGGACCCGTTGATAATCCCTCGCGTGGTCATTTCACCGAAGACGTACTCTTTGTGTTCGCGGGCGTTGTCGAGGAGCACCGCTACGAGGCTCTTGCCGTCCAGCACCGGGTCGGGGTCGCCGCCGGCCAGTTCGACGTAGGTGGGCAGTACGTCGACGTATTCGATCAAAGCGTCGCTGACCGTACCGGGCGCGATCTTGCCCGGCCAGCGCGCGATGAAGGCCGATTGCAGGCCCGTGTCGTAGCAG
>JABMRP010000074.1 GCA_013202535.1 Planctomycetota bacterium | reverse complement strand
TCTTCGGAAAAATTGACGTGAAAGATGAAGTACTCCGGGAACTTCCCTTGCGAGCCGGGAAACAGCTCCTCCTTGATCTCCTCGATGTTGGTCGTTCCGTCTTCGTCCGAGTCAAGCTCCTCGACCTTCTCGAAGTCCATCCTGGCATCTTTCAGGGCGAGCCCGTAGCCATTGAGAAAGTCCTTCTTGGCGGGCATGTGGCAGGTGGTGCAACTGTTGAGTTGCGACTCGCGCAGTTCCGGATAGTGGGCGATAAAAGCCGTTTGGAGGCTCGGAATCGCGAACACCGAGCTGGCGCCCAGCAACACAATCGTTACACCCGCGACACACAGTTTGGTCGCACCAGAGACGGATGGGGAAGTTTTCGACATGTCTGCTCTCCTCGGCAAATGTTCGTAGAGTCACTCCGCGGCCCGGAACCGATTTTGGCGGGCTGAACTGACACCCTCTGTTTAACAGAATCAAACTCGGTGAATTCCCTACACGAGATTCTCCACGCAGAATCCCTTACACGCAGGACCTCACCAAATATACTATATATAATAGGATAGCAGATTGACCGTGAAAGAATGATGAAACACGGCGTGCTTTTTGCCCCCCCACCGGAGTGGCGGATGCCACCGATGAAATCGACCCTTACATCGATCGCTCTGGCAGCTTGCCTTGGCATGTCGGTGGATCTCTTGCCGATGGCATTCGCCGGAGCCGAGGCGGCCTTGGCTGAAACCGACGTCCGGAGCCAAGAGACCCCCGAAAACGCCTCCCGGACAAAGACCGGGTACTCGGGCCACTTTGCCGGCAGCGAGTTCTCCGGCACGAGCAGGGCGTTGTGTGCGGCGGTCAGCGATGGGCATTTCGCCGAAGCCAGCCGACTGGTGCAGTCCGGAGCCGATCTCGAAGCCCGGTCGACCCAACCGCTTACCGAGGGCATGACGATCCTGCAGCTTGCCGTATGGCACCGATGGGACGTCGAGGCGGTTAAGTTGCTGCTGGACCTGGGTGCCGACGTCGAATCCCGCGACCGGCGAGGCAATTCCGCGCTGATCTATGAGGCCGAGGCCCGGCCTGCCATTCGGTCGGCGGTGGTCCGATTGCTGCTCGATGCCGGCGCCGACGTCAACGCCCATGGGCAGAACGGCATGACGGCCTTGATGCATGCTGCGATGCACGATGATCCCACGGCGGTTGCCCTGTTGCTTGGCGCGGGTGCGGACGTTCACGCGGCAGACAAGGCGGGCTGGACCGCCTTGATGCACGCAACGCGAAGGAATCGCGGGCACGAAGGCGTCGTCATCTTGTTGATCGCAGCCGGCTCCGACGTCAACGCGGTGCATCGTCGCGGCGGCACGGCCATCGGCAGTGCCGCGTACAACGGTCATACCCGGGTGGTCGAGTTGCTCGTCGAAGCCCGTGCAAACGTCAACGTCCGGGACGAAGCCGGTTGGACACCGTTGATTTGTGCGTCGACCCGTGGCCACCTGCAAGTCGTCGAACGATTGCTTGCCGCCGGCGCCGACGTCAGCGCCCGCGACCTCCTCGGCCGAACCGCCCTGTCCGCCGCGGCGTCCGGCAGGCACGCAAGCGTCGTCAAGCGATTGGCGCCTGCTCGTAGAAAACTCACGCCATAAGAACGGCCGGCCGCAGTCCGGCAAGTGACGGGCCGGCAAGTGACGGGCCGGCAAACGACGATTCAACTTCCGATCAACTCTTGCACTCTGACGATGAATGAGTCGGGATCGACCGGCTTGTCCACGAACATCTCCGGCTTGACCAACCCTTCGTCGCGGAGTTCCTGGATCTTCTTCCTCAGGGCCTCCCGAAGCGGTTCGTAGGGCTTCTCGAACGTCTCGTCCTGGTGACTCTCCAGGTCCTCCAGCACCCCGCTGATGCCGGTGAGCATGAGTATGGGGATGTCCTTGAACTGCTCGTCTCGCTTGAGCTGCTTGAACAACACGAACCCCGACTTCCCGGGCATCATCACGTCCAGAACGATCAGGTCGGGTCTGGATCTCATCGCCTGCTCCAAGCCTTCCTTTCCGTTGGGAGCCGAGACGGGATCGTATCCGTGCTCGCTCAGCGCTACGCAAAGGTACTTGGCGATCGTTTGGTCGTCGTCAATGATCAGAACTTGTTTGGCCATCAAAAGCCTCCCTATCGTCTTTCGGGCCGTGTATCGGGAGATGGATGCGAAACACGGCACCCTGGTCGGGTTCGGACTCCACGGTTAACTCCCCATCATGCACGCTAACAATTCTGGCGGTCAGCGCCAACCCTAGACCGGTCCCCAGGGTCTTCTTGGTGCTGAAGAACGGCACGAAAATGTTGCGCCTGACCTCCTCGTTCATTCCACACCCATTGTCCCGGACCTCAATCACGAAGCAATCTCCGCCCTCGGCCAAGGAGTTCGTCAAGACCACCTTGCCCCCCCCGTGGATGTCGTCTTTGGACGTACAGGCGTCGACCGCGTTGAGCAGGAGATCGGTCGTCGCCATATAGATCAGATTCGGATCACACGCCACGTGGGGCAGCCGCTGGGGCAGTTCGCACCGCAGATCGACTCCTTGCTCGGCGGCCGCCTGCCGGTTGGCGTCGCAGAGCTTCTCCACCATCTCGTTCAGATCGGCCGTTTGCAGTTCCAGCTTCCACTGCTTGGCGTAGTTGAGCATCGATCGTGAGAGGGCTCCGATCCGGTCGATGCCGTCCTCGACCATGGCCCGGCCCTCCTCGATCCGGTCCCGGTTGTCCTTGGCCACCCCGACGCGGACCAGATAGGCGCCACCCGTGAGTGCGCCCAGCATGTTCTTGATGGCGTGCTGGATTCCCGTCATCGCCTGACCGATGGCGGCGAACTTCTGCGCCTGGACCAACTCCCGCTGCAGCCTCTTCTCCGCGGTAACGTCCTTGCTAATCCCGAAGGTGCCGCAGGCGTTGCCGTCCGGATCGCGCAGCCGCGACAGCGTCAGCAGGACATTTCGGATCTGCCCGTCCTTGGCGAGAAAACGGGTTTCGTAGTTCTTGACGTTGTCGGTGTCCTCCAGCCGAGCGATGGCCACGTCCCGCTCGCGGGGATCGGCGAAGAGGGTCTCGATCCGCCGGCCGATCACCTCCTCGCGACGGTAGCCTAGCGCCTCTTCCGCACCGCGGTTGAACGTCTCGATCAGCCCTTGGGTGTCGACCGTAATGATGATGTCGGCGGAGTTCTCCACGATCCCTTGGAGATAGTCCCGGGCACTGGTCAACTCTTGCCGGCCGGCCTGGATGGTGGCCGTCATCGCGTTGAAAGACTCCTCCAGGACCCCGATCTCGTCGCTCCGCTTATGCTCGAAGCGGAAGTCGAGCTTGTTGGCGGCAATCTGCTTCGTACCGGCGACCAGCCGGCCGATGGGCCTCTCCAGCAGCAAGGCGAACATGGACCACAAGGCGACGATGCCCGCCAGCAGCGTGGCAACCACCATGAGAATGATCCGGGTCCTCCTCTCCGAGGCCATGGCGTCCATCCGGCCGAGCGAATAATTGGCATTGACGAACCCCAAGAGCCGCGGGTCGCCCAGGTGGCAGTCGGCCGTGCCGCACCCCGGCCCGTTGAGGATCGGGGCCGTCACCGACAGGAGTCGGTCTCCGTCGGCACGTTCGATCACCCTGTCGACCGTCTTCAGCTTCTCACCGCCGAAATCGCTCAATTCGTGACAGATCGAACAGGCCCCGTCCTCCAACTCCAGCCGGTCCACTTCCCGCCCGCGGTCCTCTCGGCTGAACCGGGAGGCCACGATTTCGCCGTAATGGTCGGGCCGGTGCGACACCAGCCGAATGTCGCCGTAGACCTCGCTCCCCCGGGACATCTCGACAATCAGATCCTCAATGCCCTCGTTGTTCCGGCTCATCATCTGTTGGCCGATTCCCGCGACGATCGATTCGGAGTTGAACTTCAGGAACTCCCGAGACGACTCCAATGAGTAGTGTTCCGCAACCCGGTTTGCGCCCCACCCGAAGAAAATGATCGCCACGGCCAATATCGCCGCAACCACGGCGCTGAGCTTCCAGACGAGACTCAATCTGGCCTTCATGCCCGGTCCTGATTCGTTAAGGTAGCGGAAGGAGAATAGACTCCAGGCAGGGAGTCTATCGCACCACGGGCAGAAGTGCAAGCTTCGGACGGGAGGATCGACGCAACGTGCGTGCGACCATGAAAAGGCGGGGCCCTATGCGGGTACTGCATTTCGAGCCTGGGTACTACTATTGTTTGCCACTATTTGAGTCGAATTGCTATGGCTTGCAAATCACGCTCAATGCGGTAAACTGCTTCTTTGCAAAGGACTTAGAGGTTTTTCGGTGGGCATGGAGCAAGCGGCTGTTAACCGCTTTGTCCAAGGTTCGAGTCCTAGTCGGGGAGAGGTTGACTCATGGATACCGAGGATACTTCCCGAGCTTGAGGTGGTGAGAAACGCCGGGCACAAGCGCGGGCCGGACGGTCAAGCGTCGCCCGGCTTCACCCCGTCCGCCGCGAGCGTGAACACAAACCGGGCCCCGTCGGTCGCGGTTTGGTCGAGTTGGAGGTTTCCGCCCATGTCGTCGGCCAGACGGCGGCTCAAGGCCAGGCCGAGACCTACGCCGGGGGCCGAGTGGGCGGCCTCTTGGGCGGTCTTTGAGAAGGAGCGAAAGAGGCGGTGCGAGGCGGGTCGGGATACGCCCGGGCCGTGGTCGGCAATGGTAACTTGGGCCGTGCCGTTGGAGCGGGACAAGCCCAAGTGTATTCGTTTGTCCTCGGCGCCGACGGCATACTTGCAGGCGTTGTCGACTAGGTTGAAGAGAATCTGCTCGACGGCCGAGGGATTGGCTCGAACCACCGTGTCGCCCGAGCCGGGTTCTGTTTCGACGACCAGTTCCATACCCGCCTGCGTGGCCCGATCGGCCAAGCGGCGGACCGCCGGGTCGACCAGTTGCTCCAGGCCGATGCTCTCGATCCGGCCGTCGGCCCGGCCGCGTTCCAACCGGGCGTAGGACAGGACGTTCTCGACCAGATGGGTCAGTCGCGAGGCTTCGCTGCTGAGGGTGCGAAGGTAGCCCTTGCGTTGCGGCTCGGGAACCATGTCTTCGCTGAGCATCTCGGCGTACATCTGGAAGGTGGTCAACGGCGTGCGCAGCTCGTGCGTGACCGCGGTAACGAACGCCGCCCGCCGCTCGCTCAATCGCATGACGCCCCACAGCAACACGGCCACCGCCACGGCCGCCAACAGGACACAGGTCCATGCCACGGCCAGCGACAAGCGGATGGGCGAGAGCGTCGGCCGGGTGATGGTTGCGACAAGCTCGGGCAGCGGCGGCAGCGGAGCCAACGGCGCCGGCGCTTCGACGATTTCGGGTCCCGGGATCAAGCGGGCCGGCACGGCGGCCAACATCCGCAACGGGTCCTCCTCCGGTTGACCGGCGACGATCCGCAACGAGGCCTCGGGCAGCAGATCGTCGACCGTCTCCAAGAGCCACGCGCTGATCGCCGGCCAGTCGAGCAGGCATCCCTGAACGTACTCCCGGCCGTTGACCGCCACGCGGCGAGCCAGGACCAGTTCCGCGCCCACCCAAAGCGGAGTCATCAACACGCCGCTGACGTCGGTCGAAGGGATCAGCAGGTTGCCGTCTTTGTTGACAATCAGCGAAACGTCGACCGGGTTATTCAGCGCCCCGTTGTTGGCAAACTGCCCCTGGAAAAAGGCGTTGGTGTTCTGCTCCAGGACCTGCTGCCGCTGGCTGTACTCGACCGCCGCGCGGCCACGAGCCTGGGAGTCGTTACGCCGCTCGATCTGCTTCACCCGATTCGCCCCGGAAACCGGCGAGGAGACAACCCGCAAGGGTTGCGAAACGCTCTCGGGCAGGCGCCGCAGCAGTTCGTCGCGATCCAGCATCCCGCCGACTTCGTCCAGCCATTCCTGCGCCGAGAGGATCGTCGCTTCGGTCGTGTTGTTGTCAATGGCCAGTTTCCAGTTGTTCCCCCGCTCGGGGACTTGCGGCGAGGTGATCGTGCCGTCGGGCTCGAACTGGAAGTAGACGCGCACGTGTTCGGAGATTCCGCTCAACAAGGGCGAGGGAACCAACACATCGCCGTTGGCCCGTTCGTTGAACATCCGGCTGTACGCCCGATCGAGCGGCAGAAATGCGCTATAGGCGAAATACGGCCGGGCACTCTCCTGGGCTACCAGCGGGGCCAGCGCCGAATCCATCCGCCAGAGAGCCGTCCGCACGTTGTCCTCGAATGTTTCCCGGCGTTTGGCTTCGCGCACCTGGCGCAACGCGACTTCGACCTGCCGACGTGCTTGCGCTTCGTCGTATCGGGCCAGCGATTCTTCGTGCCTCGCCAGCGCTTCCTCGCGGCGCGCTTGGGCCTCGGCGTCGTCCAGCCCCAGGGCCTTGAGACTGATCCATCCCATGGCCGTCAGTACGACGGCCAGGCAAAGCCCGAAACCGATCCAGATGGGCCAGGAGCGTTTCATGGCGAAGGTACTCCGGAAGGTGTTTCTTCGGCCGCGAACATATATCCTTTTCCTCGCACGGTGAGAATCACCGCCGGATGGGTGGAGTCGTCGTGCAATTTCTCGCGGAGCCGGGCGACGTGCATGTCGATGGTGCGAGTGGTGACGCCCTTGGGACTGATCCGCCAGACGTTTTCCAGGATCTCCTCGCGCGACAGCGCACGGCCCGAATTGACCGCCAGGTAGCGTACCAACTCGACTTCGCGTTCGGAAAGCTCGACCCGGCCGCCGTCGGCGAAAGTTACCTCGCAGCGAGTCAGATCGATCTGTCCGCCGGGGATCGTTACCTGTGTGATATCGGAAGGCCGTTGCGGAGAGCGTCGCAACACGGCCTCGACCCGGGCCAGCAGTTCCTTCACGCTGAACGGCTTGACCACGTAGTCGTCGGCCCCGTCGCGCAGGCCCCGCACACGATCGGTCTCCTCGCCCCGGGCGGAAAGAATAATAACCGGCAACGTGGGCTGCTGTCGACGAAGTTGGCGAAGAATCTCGAACCCGTCGGGCCCGGGCAATACAAGATCCAACAGCAGCAGATCGAAATGGCGGGAAAGGGCCATTTCCAGGCCCTCGTCGCCGGTGGCTGCTTCCAGCGTACCGTAGCCGGCGAAACGCAAAGCATCGACAATCCCTCGCCGAATGGCCGGGTCGTCTTCGATGGTGAGAATCTGTATGGCTGCCATCGTCTATCCCTCTGCTCGGGTCGCTCCCACTCACTATGTTCAACCTATCGTCTGGCCGGCCGTCTGGCCAGTCGATTTTCCGCCAAAACCGCGGCTACCCCCCGGTGGAGTGCATGGTTCTCGCTGATTCCTCGTGACAACGCGGGATTCCTCGTGACGACGCTTCCGCGTCGTCACGCACGGGTGAGACGCTTCCGCGTCGAAAACCCCGCCGTTCCCGCGCGAAGCGAAGCGCGGGAACGGGGAATTCGCGTTGGCACCGAATTCGCCCCCCGGCAGAGCCGGGGGCTGACGGGCTGGGACATTCTCACATCGAATGCACGTACCGCTCGTACTGGTACTTAATCTTCACACTCTCTCCCGGTTTGAGTTTAACGTGCCAGGAAACGCTCCCCTGGCGTTCGTGGAGCTTGAGTTTCGTCGAGTCGCTGCTGATGCTTCCTTTCTGGTCGGCCTCCAGCGGTTTGCCGGGCACGGGATTGTTGACCAGAATATCGACGTCGCGCTTCTCGAAGTTATGCAGATTCAACTCGCCTTCCAGCGTGACCAGATCGAAATACGTCGTATGCACGCTATGAGCCTTGAGTTTTCGCTCCAGTTCGCGCTCGACCTTGCCGTGGGCGATGTTGATGGCCGCGGTCACCGGCAGTTCGCCGTTGGTGCCTTTGGGCGTGTATCGCAGAAGGTCTTCGCTGAGCGGTCGTTCAGCACTGACCGCCAAGCACGGCCCGGTCGTCCAGGCGGTGTCCGTGTTGTTGTGCAGGACGAGCGAATGTTCCATTTTTCCCGGCGGTGTCCAGCGGTAGATGTGCGAGTAGGTGATCTTCTGGGTAAAGAGCGTGACGATCGCTTTTTCGCCGCGTCGCAGCGTGAGGTCCTTCTTCGTGTAGACGGTGTAGTCGGTGGCCGCCGACCCGCTCATCTGCGGCAGGTTACCCGTCGCGGCTCCCAGGTCGCCTCCACCGGCGCCAACCGGCCGGTTGACCACGCCGCCGGGCATGTCGAACTGCGGCGACGTGTTGCCGTTGCTGACGATCGCCGCGTTGTTCATCATCAGTTGCGATTGCACCACGCTGGGCATACTCTGCGCGGCCACGACCGCTCCCATCGAGCGAATCACCTGGCCGACGGCGATCGGGGCCATGTAGTCGGTATGCACGAAATGCGGCACGCCCACCACCAGATGGACGTCGGTGTGGATCAGGTCTTCCGCCTCGTTGACCACCGTTCCCCGCAACGTGAGTTCGGCCGTCTCGTCGTCGAGCACGCGAAGCGTGTAGTCGGGAATCCAGGTGATCCCCTTGCGCAGATAGGCCATGCCCACGGTCGACGTCTCGGCCGGTTTCTCGGCTTCGCTATTGATGTGAACGCGTAGCGGCAAGTCGAGGATCTGCATTCGCGTGATCCCGTCGACCGGCACGGCGATGCTGTTGGTGCCCGTGTCGAGAACCGCAAATTCCGGCCCTACCGAAACGAGCTGGCCCGCCGCGGTGCGATCTTGATCCTTCTGCTCGTAGTTCAGTTGAATCTTCAGGTTCATGCTGGCCGCCAGCCGGGTGCGTCGCGTTTCCTCGTTGTCCTCGGCGTCGCGTCCGTCGAACTCGACCACCTCGCCCGGTCCGGAACCGACGATGTCGACCTTCTCCTTCTCGTCAAGCGAGTAGATGGCCAGGGTGCCGAACGTGGCCGGCGGAACGTGCTCGGCCACGCACCACCCCTGGCGCAGCTTGACCTCGCCCTCACGCATGAAGAACCCCAGCCCGTTCTTAAACACGGCCACCGAACGGGTTCGCGGTTTCCAGAGGTGCGGGTTTTCGTCTTCATCGGCGGCTCGGCCGACTGTCGCCACGGCACTTGCCATGCCGACGCCCATCGCGGCAAACACCGCAAATCGTAGGCCCAATCGTGCGTTTCTCATCGTCGTTTCTCCCTGTCCATGGTGCCGGGGCCGATCGTGGCATGGCCCGCGGCCGTGTTCGGTGGGCCGAACCACCGGCGGTCGACCGTCCCCTATAGTCTACCGGCACACACCACGGGGGGGTGTAACGGGTTTGTAACATGGTAGGGAGTAGGGGGTAGGGAGTAGGGACTAGGGAGAAGCGATTAGGGGGTAGCGATTAGCGATTAGAAGACTACGCCCGCGGGTGGCATCCCGCGGGTCCGGGGGCGGTGTGATTTCGGATGCGGACGGAAGGACGATTGCAAATTGCAAATTGAGGATTGCAAATTGAAGATTGGGGGTTCGGACCGCGTCGGTAACAATTGCCGGCCTCGTAGCGCCATGGTTCAGACTCATCTGGACTGCCGTAATTTGCAATTTGCAATTTGCAATCCCCAATCCCCAATTTGCAATCTTCCCTCTTCGCTACACGCTACCCTCCAGGTATTTGGGCGTGGTCCGCGTTAGGGAGCAGGGATGAGAGCGTTCGGTCGGCCCCAATGAATACGGCCCAGCAGAAGATTGCCTTGCCAGTGGTCGTGGGGGAGGGTTTCGCCGACGGTGATCCAGGAC
>JABMRP010000073.1 GCA_013202535.1 Planctomycetota bacterium | reverse complement strand
TCTATTCGACCACGATTCCGGCCGAAGACCGCCGCGTTTGTCTGATGCAGGACCCGCTTTACCGGCTCGACGTCTGCATTCAGGCCATGGGCTACACCCAATGCCCCATGACCACGAAATGCCTTGCGGCGGAGTAAGTCGCCAGGCAAGTGGCCGCGGTACAAGCCAGTAGTGCGGTGATAGAAGCTCTCACGACGTTTTCCTTTAGGAGGTTTAGGATCTTACGTCACAACTTCGGCGAACGGTGCTCGCATGTTCGTAGCATGGGGCCCCCGGCCCGTGAGAGTTGGGAACACGGGCCAGGGGCCCATGCTACTTTGGTTGCGGTTTTGGGGCACTACTTGTCTTTCCGCGGTGAGTCGATTACTTCCATGCTCCGGCTGCGATACTTCGCCGGCGTGCATCGCTCGAACTTGCGGAACGCGCGGACCATTGGTTTGACGTTGACAAAGCCGGCGGCTGCGGCCACTCGGGCGACGGTTAGCTCGGTTTCGGTCAGCAGACGCTTCGCCCGCTCCACGCGGCGTCGGGTAATCTCGTCGAGGACCGTTCGACCGACCGTGTCGAGAAACCGGCGTTCCAGGGTGCGGCGCGAAAGGTCCGTCTGCCGGACGACGTCGGCCACTTGAATCGGGCGCGCGGCATGATCGTGGATGAACCGCAACGCCATGGCAATGATCGGATCGCTCTGGGCCACCACGTCGGTCGAACGTCGAGCTACCACCCGTATGGGAGCAACCGGAATCTCGTGCCGACCTTCGACCCGGCCGGACATCAGCCCGTCGAGCAATTCCGCCGCGGCGTAACCGGCCGTGTCCAGATCGATCGCGACACTGGAAAGGGGCGGATCGGACAGCTCGCAGAAAACGTCGTCGTTGTCCACTCCGACGACGCCCACCTCTTCGGGCACGTGCAGTCCGGCGGCCGCACAGGCCAGGGCCACCTTCCGGGCGTGGTCGTCGTTGCAGGCCATCAGGCCGACCGGTCTGGGCAGTTTGCCGAGCCACCGGGCCAGGATCGACAACTCCCGTTCTCCCCGCGCGGCTTGATGCCGATAGACGTGGCAGGTGAATCCGGCCTCCTCGATGCGCCGGGAAAAGGTCTCCCGACGAACCCGCGACCACAAGCAGTCAGCAATGCCGCAGTAGGCGAACTGGCGGAAACCACGCCCGATGAGGTGCTCGGCGGCCATTTGGGCGATGGCGGGTGAATCGGAGCGAATCTCGCTCAATCCCAACCCCTCGTTGACGGTGGCAAATTCGTCGAACGACGCCTCCAAGGCGATCGTCGGCACGGCGGCCGCCTTGATCTGTCGGGCGAGCTTCGCCGAAGAGATCCGAGCAATGATGCCGCTGCCGCCCCACTGTCGCATCGGCGGCAGCTCCTGCTCAAAATGTCCCGGCGAGACGTAAAGCGACCACGGTCCGTGCAGCCGGGCGTAGCGGACGATCCCCCGCAGCACCCCCCGGCCATACCCGAACGATGTCTCCAGCAACACGGCTACCTTGGGAATCCGGGGCATGACTGACCTCCGGGTGCCATTCTAGCTGACGCAAACCGGCAGTGGCAAGAACCGCGGGAGTTTCCTCGCGCCGCAAGGGTGCGGAAGAACGACTGGTACAACGGCGTCAATCCGGGCGAGCCGTGGCGTGCCGCAAAATGGACCTCCACTTTGCGCAAAATGGCGTTGCTGGCCGGGGGATCGCGGAATTAGACTGGATAGCGGATAATAAAGACCGTCGCGGCGGTGGGTCCCTACGCCCACGGCGCGGTGGTCCAAAAGGCGTTAGGTCGGACTGATCTCTTGGCCCGATTCGACAGGCTCAGTGCATCCGATTTGAAGGAGGTTCCCCATGAGAGTCCCTGTCTCGACCGGCGTTATGTGTCTTGCGGTGTGCTGGCTCATGTGCATCACTCCGGCGGTGGCGGCTACCCTGCCCGTTCCCGACGGGCGGGTGCTGCAGCTGGAGGCGGGGGCCAGCGATTCGACCGGCGCCTCGGGGGAGTTAATCGGCGGCAATCTCATCCAGCAGTGGAATGACCTTAGCGGGCTGGACAACGACCTCTCGCAGACCAACTTCGACGGCCAACCGCGACAGCCTCTCTACGTGGGCGACGGAGGCGCGTCCTTCAACAACCAGCCGGTCGTGCGGTTCGACGGTGTCAACGACTTCCTTGATGCTTCGGCTCCCGCCACGTATTCCAGTTTGGGACACGACTTCACCGGTCTGGCCAACAAGCCGGGAGCCACCGTCTTTGCCGTGCTCAACAACACGGGTCCCGGGGGAGCCAATCAGGTGGGCATCGAAGGGGTCGTGGGCTACAGCACCGCGCCGTCCTTTCCGCGGCTTCAGAAAACCACCCCCTGGTATACCGGCACCTATAACAGCGCCTATCGCTCCGGCAACGGGACGAGCGTGCAAGCGGACAAGACCTATCTCTATTCGTCGACCTTCGACGGCACCCAGGCCGCAGCGGAGGCTCGGCTTGACTTGAGGCTCGACGGAGTAGCATACAGTCTTTCCGGCGGTGGAGGCACGCCGTCCACCACGACGGGCAATATCCAGCGGATGCTCCTTGGTGTCTGGCAGACGGGTGCGTACTATTGGCAAGGCGATTATGCCGAAGTGCTCATTTACGACCGCGCGCTCAGCGCCACGGAGCAGAACGAGGTCGGCCTTTACCTCGAAGAGAAGTACGGCCTGGACACCGCCTACAGCGTATCACTGCCGGTAACAAACGGCCGGGTTCAGCACCTCGACGCCTCCCAGATCGACCCGACCGATCCCAACCAGGTGCAGGGCGGGCTCGTAGGGCAATGGAACGACTTGAGCCCGAAGGCGAATCACGCCTCGCAGACGAATTATGGTGGCAACGAACGACGCCCCCAGTATATCTCCGACGGCGGCGCCGCGTTCAACAACCAGCCCGTCGTCCGCTTCGACGGAACGCTCACGTTTCTCGACGCCAGCAGCGAGTCGTGGTCGAACTTGGGGCGCGATTTCGACGGCCTGCTCAACCAGTCGCAGGCGACCGTGTTTGCCGTGTTGAAGACCGACTCGGCCACTGCGAACCAACTTGCGGTAGACGGCGTGGGTGCTCATTTTCCCCGGGTTCAGGTGGCGGGGGGCAACTGGTACGCAGGTACCAATAACGGCGCCTATGGCAATGGCAGCACGGCTGTGACTACCGCGCCCACGATTTACGCCTCGACCTTCGACGGTACGCAGGCGGTGCCCGCCGACCGGCTGGCGATGGCCATCGACGGCGTCGACCAGACGTTTTTGCTAGTCGGCGGGACCCCGTTAACTGATACGGGCAGCGTGACACGGATGCTGACCGGCATATGGGTATCCGGCGAGTTCGTCTGGGACGGCGATATTGCCGAGGTGATCACTTACGACCGCCTGCTCAGCCCGGCCGAACAGAACGAGGTGGGTTTCTATCTGCAAGAGAAGTATGGGATTGACGGCGCTTACACCCAACCTGCCGTCCCCGAGCCGTCCACGCTGATCCTGCTGGGCTTGGGCATGCTGGGCTTGGCGGGCTGCGGATGGGGCGCGCGCCGGCGGAAGATCCGCTCGTCTTCAATGTGAGTCTTGA
The DNA here is from genome assembly GCA_013202535.1 of Planctomycetota bacterium. GTDB lineage: Bacteria > Planctomycetota > Planctomycetia > Pirellulales > Thermoguttaceae > JABMRP01. Next base: position 992 of record JABMRP010000073.1, on the reverse strand, counting down.
AGAAGGATCGGCGCAAGGATGAACATTCATTCGCGGCAGGAGAATCGCCCGCGGCCGGTCGACCGGGGATTCACACTGGTCGAACTGCTGGTGGTGATTGCCATCATCGGGATTTTGATCGGGCTGTTGCTCCCGGCCGTTCAGGCGGTGCGCGCGGCCGCGCGGCGGATGCAGTGTACCAACAACCTCAAGCAACTGGGGCTGGGCGTCCACAACTATCACGGCGCCTCCAACGTACTGCCCAGCGGAATGGCCTACGAGGCTTCCTCGGGCAAGGGCTGGATCGTCAGCATTCTGCCACACGTCGAGCAGCAGGCGCTGTTCGATCAGTTCAAGCCGGGCATGAACGGCAGTTACGGGGCGGGGCAGGGGCTCTTCAGGGCGGAGTGCCGCAACGCCATGAAGACGCTAGTGCCGATCGTGCAGTGTCCGTCGGACCCCACCGTGAAAACAACTTCGACGGAACAATGGCAATGGGTCGGCATCGAAGTGGCCCTGACCAGCTACAAGGGCGTGATGGGCGATAACCGCATGGGCGGTTCCTATAGCGTCCATCCCGGCAGCGAACCCGACTGCCACCTGGGCCCCAACTGCAGCGGCCTGTTTTGGCGATACAGCTACCAGCGGCCGATTCGCATCGAAGACATCAAGGACGGCACCACGAACACCTTCATGATCGGCCACAGCCGGCCGCGGTATTTCCCCTGCTCGGCGGCCTTCTTCAGCAACGGCGACTATGCCAGTACCTACGCCCCGATCAACTACGTGCCCGAGCCGTTCTCGCGCAACGAGTGGTGGAACTGGTGGGGTTTCAGCAGCGATCATCCCGGCGGGGCTCCTTTTTGCATGGGCGACGGCTCGGTCCGGTTCGTCAGCGAGAGCATCGACTACACCGTGTATCGGGGGATGAGTACCCGAGCCGGCGGCGAAACCGTGCAAATACCGTAAGGAGATTCGGATGATCGCACGATGCATGGCGGCGGGAAAAGGGG
>JABMRP010000716.1 GCA_013202535.1 Planctomycetota bacterium | reverse complement strand
GTTCCCGGCCCAGAGACGGACGAGTTGCCGCTTCCGCCCGGCCCGGCCGAGATTCCGATTCCCCAGTGAGAAATGTCACCCCCCATCAACTCCAACGGAGAAAACTGATGAAACGTTTCGCTATGGCTGCACTTGCCGTCGCTTCGCTTGCAGTAACACTGGCTTCGACGGCGCGTGCAGCCGACCCGCCTGCCGATCGCGTCGTCGCGATGTACTTCCACCGGACACAACGGTGCCCAACCTGTCTCAAGATGGGGAGCTACTCCGAGGAGGCCGTCAAGGAGGGGTTCGCCAAGCAGGTCGAGGAAGGCTCGATCGAGTTTCATTACATCGACTTCCAGGACAAGAAGAACGCGGCTTTGGCCAAGGGCTATAAGGTCAGCGGGCCCGCGCTGATCGTCGCGACGGTCAAAGGCAACAAGGTGCAAGAATACAAGGACCTCAAGGAAATCTGGGCGAAGGTCCGTGAGAAGCCCGAGTTTATCGAATATGTACGCGGCGGCGTTGAGAATTACCTGAAGTAGACTGCGCGCTTCCGAACACCCAGGAGAGACATTTTCGATGGTCACGTACCTGCTCTATGTGGTCGCCGCCCTGTACCTGGGGGTGCTCACCTCAATCAGCCCGTGTCCGCTGGCGACGAACATCGCGGCGATCTCCTACATCGGGCGCAAGGTGGATAACCCGCGTCTGGTGATCAAGGCCGGGATGCTCTACACGCTGGGACGCTGCGTGCTTTATCTCGCCCTGGCCGCCTTGCTCACCACCACCGCATTGTCCATCCCCGCCGTGTCTCTCTTCCTGCAGAAGTACATGCACCTGGCCCTCGGGCCGATCTTTCTGTTGCTGGGCATGTTCCTGGTGGGCCTGATCACCGTGACCACCGGTGGGACGATGATGAGCGAGGCCATGCAGAAACGGGTCGACGCCATGGGCATTTGGGGCGCGTTGCTGCTGGGAATCCTGTTTGCCGTCTCGTTCTGCCCGACTTCGGCGGCCTGGTTCTTTGGGCTTCTCGCCCTGACGATGGGTTCTGAAGCCGGCGCCATCACGACTGTCCTGGAAAAGGTCGGAATCTCGCTTCCCGCGGCATCGATACCCGGCGGGGCGATTCTCCTACCGCTGATCTACGGCGTCGGCACGGCGCTGCCGGTCATCGTGGTCGCGTTCCTGCTGGCTTACAGCGCGCAGTCGGTCGGAAAAACCTATAACGTGCTTTCCAAAGTTGAATGGTGGGCCCGCATGACCACCGGTTGGATCTTCGTCGTCGTCGGGGTCTACTTTTCGTTGAAATTCGTGTTCGAAGCGATTTGAGTAGCATGTCCCCGTCATAGGGACACGCAAATGCGAACGATAGGGTTCGGTCCGCTGTGTCGAAACGGGAAGAAGGAGAATGCCGTGAGCCGCTGGGCGTATCCTGTACTGCTCTGGGCAATTCTGGCCGGCTCGCCCTTGCCGGCCCAGGATTGGGCCGAGAGGATGTTCAAAGAAACCCGTCATGACTTCGGCACGATCGCCCGAGGCGCCAAGGCGGAATATCGGTTCGTCCTAGAAAACAACTACCTCGACGACGTTCATATCGCCCGCATACGGACCAGTTGCGGCTGCACGACTCCTCGGATCGAGCAGCAGCGGCTGAAGACCTACGAAAAGGGGGCCGTTGTCGCAAGGATCAACAGCGACAAGTTCGTGGGGCGTCAACAGTCAACGATTACGGTGACTATTGACGAGCCCCTGCGAGCGCAAGTGCAGTTGCACGTGAAGGTCTACATTCAGAGTGACGTGACACTCGAACCAGCGAGCGTTGTGCTTGGTGATATTGACCGAGGTACGGCGGCGGAAAAGGCGATATCGGTCCGCTACACCGGCAGAGGCGATTGGAAAATTGTTGAAGTCAAGAGCAACAATCCCCATCTGACGGCCGAAGCGGTAGAGAGTAAGCGGAGCTCATCCCGAGTCTCGTACCACCTCAGGGTGCGTCTCGACGAGGACGCCCCGCCCGGTTACATCAAAGAGCATCTTTTGCTCGTCACCGCCGGCGGGCGGACTAAGGAGATCCTCGTTCTCGTCGAAGGGCAGGTGCTCCCCGATTTAATAGTCAGCCCCAACTCGTTGTTCTTGGGTGTCGTTCGGCCGGGCGAAAGGGTGACCAAACAAGTCGTCGTCCGGAGCAAGAGGCCGTTCCGAATCACTTCGATTTCGGGCGATTGCGAATGCCTTCGGTTCAATATCTCTGACGACGCGGCCAAGCGGCTCCACCTCATTCCCGTGACGTTCATTGCCTGCGACAAGCCGGGCAAGGTTGCCCCAGTGATTCATCTCCACACCGATCTCGATGGAGCGACGGCCGACATATCCGCCTATGCCGCCGTCAGTTCCGACCGCTGAGATTCGGGGAATGCTGAAGATACCTATCCTTCCCGGAAACTCCATCCGACGATTTTGCCATCCGATCTGTAGGGAGCCCAGCGACTTTCGCCGAGCCTTAAACCCGTTCGTGTACTTGGCCCATAATGATCGGCCGCTTACGGCGTCGCCCGGGTGCAGAAGAATCCGCTGCCCAGTTCACACTGGACGCAGAAGCCGGGCATCTCTTCGGTGGCCAGAAGCTGCGACTGGCACTTCCCGCAGAAGTGTTCTTCGCCCGGTTTCATCGGGCCGTCGCAGGGCGTGATGGTCATCGGGCAGACGTCGACGCAACTGAGGCACATTTTACAGGACGTCGGTTTGGTGCCGAAGGGGAAGTCGACGCGGCGGTCTTTCCCCCGGCCGACGAACCCGATCGCATTGGCTTGCCACATCTCGCCGCAGACCCGAACGCAACGGCCGCAGAGGACACAATCGTTGCGGCGGAAGGGGTATCTTACCTCTCTCACTCCGGTGCGAGTTGCCATGCACTGCATGGCCTTCGAGTTGGGTGCCTCGGCGACAAGGAGTTCGGCGATGTTGCGGCGCAGGCCCAGGAGCTTCTCGGAATGGGTCACCACGACCATCCCCTCTTGCACGTCGAGCGTACAGGAAGCCGTCACCTTAGCCCGGCCGTGTTTGACGACCTCGACGATACAAAGCCGGCACCCGCCGAATCCGGTGTAGTTGGGCATGTGACAGAGGTGGGGAATGCAGACTCCGTAGGCCAGCGCCGTGTCCAGGACGGTGGCGTTCTTTTCGGCACGGACCTTCGCCCCGTTGATTGTCATGTTTACGTACTGTTGCATGGGGGTTCTCCTTAGGCAACCGTTACGGCGCCGAATTTGCACGAGTCGCGGCAGATACCGCACTTCGTGCATGCGTTCGGGTCGATGGCATGAGGCTTCTTCTTCTGGCCGGTGATGGCCTCGTGGGGGCAAGCCTTCCGGCACACACCGCAGCCGTTACATTTGTCTTCCTCGATCGTAAAGTGGATCAGGGCCCGGCACACACCGGCCGGACAACGCCCCTGGTGAATGTGGGCCTCGTACTCGTCGCGGAAGTACTTGAGCGTCGAGAGCACGGGATTGGGAGCCGTTTTTCCCAGCGCACAGAGCGACGCTTCGGCCACCGTTTCGCTCAGTTCCTCGAGCAAGTCGAGTTGATCGGGGCGCCCGCGGCCTTCGGTAATGTCGGTCACGATTTCGAGCATGCGATCGATACCCAGCCGGCAGGGCACGCACTTGCCACACGATTCGT
>JABMRP010000715.1 GCA_013202535.1 Planctomycetota bacterium | reverse complement strand
TTCGACACGGCCAACGTCTACGGCGAGCCCAAGGGGCAAGGGGTCACCGAGCAGTTGATCGGCCGATGGTTGGCCCAAGGCGACGGCCGGCGAGAGAAGATCGTCCTGGCCACCAAATGTTATGCATCGATCGGCGCGCTACCCCATCAGCGCGGCAACTCGGCACGCAATATCCGCGACTCCTGCGACCAATCGCTGCGCCGGCTCGGCGTCGATACCATCGACCTGTTCCAAATGCACCACATCGACTACGGGCAACCAACCCAGGCCGAGACGAATCTCTTCGGTCTGTCTTACGCCGAGCAGGTCGGGCGCGTCGATCACGGCCCACCCTGGGAAGAGATCTGGCAGGCCATGGACCAGTTGGTCACCGCCGGCAAGGTGCTTTACATCGGCAGCAGCAACTTCGCCGCCTGGAATCTGGCCCAGGCCAACGGCGTGGCGGCCGCCCGGAACACGCTCGGGCTGGTTTCCGAACAGAGCAAGTACAATCTGGCCACGCGTATGGTCGAGTTGGAAGTCGTGCCCGCGTGCCGGGCGCTGGGCTTGGGGTTGATTCCGTACAGCCCGATCGGCGGCGGTTTGCTCGCCGGTGTGTTGGACAACCCGACCACGCCGCGGCGATCGAAACAGGAAAAGGCCGTCGAAAAACATCGGCCGCAGCTCGAAGCCTACGAGGCCCTTTGCCGGCGGATCGAACGACAGCCGGCCGAGGTGGCCCTGGCGTGGCTGTTACACAACCCGGTCGTTACGGCACCGATTATCGGCCCGCGGAATGTCGAGCAGCTCGACGGTGTCATCGAAACGCCCGAGCTGGAACTGCCGCCGGAAGTGCTCGCCGAGTTGGACGAAATCTGGCCCGGCCCGGGCGGTGAAGCGCCGGCGGCGTATGCGTGGTAGGTAGACAGCGGGCCCATTTTTCGTACACTTGATGGATTGTTGGTTTGGTGGGTGCCTGGGGGCTCGCTGCGCTCGACCCCAGGCACCCACCAATCTCACTGTTACCGGGCACTCGTGCCCGGCGCGTGGAAACCGTTTAGCCATTGCAGGACACCGATCATGGAACCACGGGTATTCAATTTCTCCGCCGGCCCGGCAGTATTGCCACTACCCGCTCTGGAGAGGGCCCAGCAGGATCTGCTGTCGCTGCCGGGCGTGGGCAGTTCGATTCTCGAAATTAGCCACCGCTCGAAGACGTTCATGGAGATTATCGAGCAGACGGAGGCCAATTATCGGTCCCTGTTGGGGGTGCCCGACGGATACCGTGTCCTGTTCCTTCAGGGCGGCGCCCAGATGCAGTTTGCCATGATCCCGATGAACCTGCTGCGCGATTCGGGCAAATCGGCCGACTATATCGTGACCGGTACGTGGGGAAAGAAGGCGATGAAGGAAGCGAAGACCCAGGGGCCGGTGCGCGTGGCCTGGGACGGCGAGCCGACCAAGTTCCGCCAGACACCCGCCGCCGATCAACTCGACTTGGACCCCGACGCGGCCTACGCCTATTTCACGTCCAACGAAACGATCCAGGGCGTGCAATTCCAGGCCGAGCCCGCGGTGGGCGACGTGCCGCTGGTCTGCGACGCCTCGAGCGATATTCTCTGCCGGCCGTTGCCGATGGAGAAATACGGCATCCTCTACGCCTGTGCCCAGAAAAACGCCGGACCCGCGGGCGTGACCGTGGTGATCATTCGCGACGACCTGCTGGAGCGCATCGGCGACGGGCTCCCCTCCATGCTCGACTACCGCACGTTTGCCAAGGCCAACTCGCTCTTCAACACCCCGCCCGTCTTCTCCATCTACGTGGCCTGGCTGGTCACCGAGTGGCTGGTAAACGACATCGGCGGCCTGGACAAGATGCAGGCGATCAACCGCGGCAAATCGCAACTGCTCTACGACACGATCGACAACTCCTCCGGCTTCTACCGCGGCCACGCCGATGGGGCCTGCCGATCAACGATGAACGTCACCTTCACCCTGGCCGACGATTCGCTGGAAGGCGCATTCGTCGAGCAAGCCGCCCAACGGGGTCTGGCCAGTCTCAAAGGTCACCGCTCGGTCGGCGGCTTCCGCGCATCGATCTACAACGCCATGCCGGTCGCGGGCGTCGAAGCGCTGCGCGATTTCATGACGGAATTCGCGGAGAAGAACATTTAGCCCCGGCACTTGTGCCCGGCGTTGGGAGAGGCTTCGTCCCTTCAATCCTTTGTTGTGCAACCCCATCATGTTCTGTACACCGCCTTCTTGACAGCCCGCAACATAGCCTTGAGTTCATCTGAATACACGGATTGCATTGTATCGCTATCCTCTGCAAGCGTCCTATCAATAGACTCCATCAACAGTGCCCATCCATCAGTCAAGCCGTTGAGACAAGAGAATCCTCGACGCAATTCTTCCGCAGCATGCTGGTGGGCATCCCTGTCCAGTTTCTCGATTAGTTCTCGGAGAGCACCGAAGAACTCTTCATTTGATTCGTATTGTCTCATCATTTGTTTGCACGACTACTGCTTATCGAGCAGCCCTGATTTGATGATGGGGCGAGCCGCCGCGCAATAACGTTCCCACCCCGTGAAGCCGATCGTAGCACGCAAGCCGTAGTGTCTTTCAGAGTTCAAGAAAGCGCTTCCTGATTACCCAGGCATGCCGGATCTTAACCGGTAGAACATCTCCCAAAGACGGTCGATTTCACCGCGCTCGATGATCTCTATTGGCTTGAATCCGTCAAAGGCGTCGTTTGGGGCCTTGAGCCAATCGCCGAGACAGGCGGGATCAACAACTTCACTCAAGCCATCGCATAGTCGCTTGACTTCGACATAGTTGCGGCGAAGCTTCTCGACCTTCTTTTGTGTTGATTCGACATCGGCAATCGTTCTTACCGAAACGTTGACCAGCCGCCCGAAAATCTCCCTTGGCATCCCCAGGCTGTTTCGAAGTTCCAGTTTCGTTTCCCCGTTGACCTTCACGACTCGGACACCGTCGAGCCCCGGAATCGCGATGGTTCGAACACTGGATGTCCTGCGTGTTTTTGATTTGGCGGGCATGGAAGTCTCCTTTTCGTGGCCGCTGGAACGTTAGTGAATTATATCGCACGGGGCACGAAAAAGCAAGCATTAAAGCCTGCAATAATGCAGGTTATTTTGTCCATTTGGACGGATGTGGCGGCAGTTCGTCTTGGGCAATCAGGTCCACCGAACTGTCCGAGCCAAGTTTATCTGGAAAAACAACGACGTTGTTACCGGGACGATGTCTCGCGGACGGCGCAAGCAGACCTTCAAATCCTCCGGCACGACAACCTCTTCCAATTGCCTGAGTCCACGATTCTTCACCCCCACTTTGGATCGCAGCCCAGTCCTCCCGGGTCAGTTCATCGAGCCGAAATCCGAGTTTTCGTCGGATCTTCGCATCCGCTAAATCCAGCAGACGGTGGACCTTGACTCTGGCGCCAGCCATGACGCGAGGTTGAATGTATGTGATTTTGAAACCGTACCTGGCAAACTCCTGAAAGCTCTCTTTCGCCGCGGTAACCAGATCGAGAGACGCATAAACGGCTTTGATCCCCGGACGATTCCATCTTCCTCCGTTGTACCCGGCTCCTTCACCAGAGATGAAATCTTTCTCGTTGGCGTACTTGACTCCCGCCGATCGAAATACGGTGGCGTCAAGTCCAATCGCTAGAGGTAGGCACTCGGCGATCAGATCGAAAAGTCCCTGGACTTCTGGGGATTCTCTGCCCAATGCACTACTCCGCTATCGAGCTTATTCCGTCGCAGGCGACGGGCATCTAATCCATCTGAAAAACGCTCTCGGCACAGTCTTCGTGGCGGATTTCGTCGACCGGTTCGCTCTTGCCCTCGCCGGCGTAGAGACGGTTGGGAGCGTTGAAGACCCAGCCGGAGATGTCGCTGGTGTTCTTGTAGGCGTGAACCACGCCCGGGGGAACGATGACGGCTTGCCGGTTCGACTCGCCGACGACGACTTTCATCCGATTTCCCCGCGTGGGTGACTCCGCGCGGGCGTCCCAGAGG
>JABMRP010000714.1 GCA_013202535.1 Planctomycetota bacterium | reverse complement strand
TTGTAGATCAACACCGACTCGGCATAGCCCCATCCGCCGGGAGACCCGCCGAAATCTCCGGCCGTGTGGGACCACTTCTGCTTGCCGTTGGCGGCATCGTAACAGCCGATCAGTCCGCTGCCGCCGAGGAGGTAGAGGTTTCCGTTGTCGATCACGGGCGTGGCGCGGGAACCGTCGGGTCCGCCGCGGCCTTGGCCGTGGTCGATCTTCCCAAGCGGCTTGCCGTTGAGATCCAGAGCGGAGAGCGTCAGCTTGCCGTCGCGGTCGCCGGTGATGTAGACCTTGCCGCCGGTGACGGCAACGCTGGAGAATCCGACGCCGATCCCGTCAACCTTCCAAAGCAGCTTCGGCCCTTCGTCCGGCCATTGCTTCAGCAGCCCGGTGTCGAGCGATTTTCCGTTGCGGTTGGGTCCCAGCCAGCCGGGCCAGTCGGGGGTAGCAGCCATTGCCGACGAGGCAATCGCGATCAGCACACAGAGCGAGGAAATGATGCGAGTCATGGTTTGGTCCTTTCGATCTGACGGTTCATTGGTTGCCGCTGCTATCGTCTTTCTGATAGACACGGACGTAGTCGATGGCCATTTCCTGGGGGAAGACGGCGTCGTCGATCCCACGCTGTCCGCCCCAGCTTCCGCCGACGGCGATGTTCAGAATCAGGTAGTGCGGCGAGTCGAACGGCCATGCATCGACGCCGGTGCCTTCGTTGGTGTACGTGAAGTACTTTTGATCGTCGAGGAAGAAGTCGATCCGGTCCTTGTTCCACTCGATCGCGTAGACGTGGAATGTCTCGTACGGCTTTTCGACCGTGATCTTGGCGCCCTTGCCGTTGCCCTTCGTATGATTGTACTTCGTCGTGTGGACGTTGGCGTGGATCACGTCCGGGGCGAAACCGACGTTTTCCATGATGTCGAGTTCGCCGCAGGCGGGCCAGCCGTTTTTCGTTCCCAGCATCCAAATAGCCGGCCACATGCCGCGGCCCGTGGGCAGCTTCGCGCGGACTTCGATCCGCCCGTAACGCCACGTCACCTTGCCACGAGAGGTCACACTGGCCGACGTGTACTCGGCGAATTTTCGGCCGTGTCTCCCGTCGGCCGGCGCACTGTCCCCGCGGAATCGCGGATTGGCGTACCGTTCCTTGTTGGCCCGAATCACGAGCAGGCCGTCTTTAACCAGCGTGTTCTCCTTTCGGGCGGACGTGTAGTATTGGCGTTCGTTGTTTCGCACGAACCCCTCCTCGTAGCCCCACTTCTCCTGGTCGGGCAGCCCCGAGCCGTCAAACTCGTCGGACCAGACCAGCCGCCACGGCTCGGCGCCCGCCGGCAAAGCAAGCGACACCACCAGCACGACGAAGGCAAGCGTTTTCATCTTATGCTCCTTGGTCGAAAGCCATAATTACTTGAGTGGTATTCACGCCCCGATTGTAACCCACACCCGCGGCGTTGAAAAGCTCAGGGTGCCTGGTGCTTTGTCAACTTCTGATCTTGGGGTAGCTGAGTCGAGCCGATCTGGCTGCACGTCAATACAGCACTTCGACGATCCGGTGGAGTTGGATCTGATCGGCCGACAAATGCACTTGCAGACGGCCCGATCGCCACTGCCACGAGGGCCCCTCCGCGCCGGGCTGAAGGAGAACGGATCGCGGCTCCGACGGACACTGCATGTCGATCGCGACGGGCTGGGGCTGGCCCGCTTTTGCGTTCTTTTTCCAATCGGCCGCGCGGTCGACCAGATGCACGAGTCGGTCGTCGCCGCGAGTGCGCAGGTAGATGGAAACCCACGGTGGCGCGTCAACCAACAGGGGGTTCTCGGGCAGTAGTTGCTGAAAGAGGTGCCCGAACCATTGCCGTGGCGGCGTGGCGTTTTTGTTCGGGCGACGGCTGAAAGGGGAGCCTTCTTCGTACCGCCCCATCAGGTCGGCCGCGACGTAGACGGCCTGGCCCGCGCCAAATCGATGCACGGTGACGGCCGGCCAGCCCGATTCCTGGTAGCGAGATTGGATGTCGGCTCCTTCCGGTTTTACGCGAAAGACCGTCGAAACGGGGACCGTGCAACCGTCGAGATCCATGCGATCGGCCGCTCGGTGCGTTTCTTTCAGCTTGACTCCCAGCACGTCGTCCAATCCCGCACGCACCGTTGCGCCGGTGGCCAGCAAAGATCCGCCGGCGGTGACAAACGCGCGGATCGCCTGGGCCGTGTCTTCGCGAAGCCGGAACTGCTCGGGCACGATGAGCAGACGGTAGTCCTTTAGACGCTGAACAAGCACGTCTTCGTTGATGATGTCGAAGTGCAGGTGATTTTCGGCCAGGGCCTCGGCCGTGCCGGTGATCTCATCGGGCACGGCGCGGTTGTCGTGGAAATAGATCCGCGTGGGACCAGGGTTCTCGTTGGCCCGTACGAAGTCGAGTTCCCCGGTGCTGGACCAGACGTAGTCGCCCTCGGCCGTTTCGCCCCGAGAATTCTCGGGCAACACGCGAGCATTATGGGTCGACGCGCTCTGTAGCACGGCGATCAGCGGAACCGATTGGGTATGGTGCGTCCAGGGTTGGCGCTGGCGAGCAAACCGGGCCCCGCGCCGTGCCAACTCAAGGAATTCCGCCACCGGGTGCTCCTTGCCCGTGGGAAACTCGCCGATGTTCCAGCGGCCGCCGTTGGCCGTAATCACGGCGATCTCGGTCAGCACCTGGTCGATCGTCTTCGGATCTTTCCCCGCCCACGACTTCGCGGACAGTCCGGGCATGATATCAAAGGGCATCCGGATCCCCGAGCCATAGCGCCCGTAGACCTCCATGCCTTGCGTGTTGTGGTGAATGTCGGCCGACAGGTTCCGGACAAACGCCGGCGGTGTCTCCGGCTGCGAGAGCCAGTAACAGTGGTTGAAGGTGACGAGCGTTCCCGGGCTGCCCTCTTGGACGGCGTCGTGGATCTTCTTCTGCCAGCACACGAACGTGTCACGGTGAAACCGAGCGAACGCCTCCCAGCCGGGATCGTCAACCTTTTCCGGTGCGTCGATCCCGTGCTGTTGCTTGAAGCCGCGTCGGCAGTGTGGGCACCAGCAGAGGTTCACCGTGATGATATTCTCGTCGATCCAGATCTGAGCCGGTATTCTCTCGCTCGCCACCTTGCGATAAACCAGGGGCGCGATCCGCTGGTCGATCCCAGGCGAGTTGAAGCAGAGATGTTTCCGCATCTGGCCGCCCTTGATCCGCCCGAGGACAGACCCGTCTGGGCCGACGCGATACTGAAAGAGTTCCGGGGCGTCCTCGTAATCGGCGTGCCAAGAGCCCGCGTGGTTGACGATTTCGACGTGTTGGAACCGATACTCGCGCGACAAGCTCGCGGCCTTTCCGCCGCCGCCATGAAACTGGATCGCGTCGGGGCGAACGGCTTCGACCTGGGCTCGAAAGGCTCGCGCGTCGGGCCAGTCGAAGTTGGCACCATGAAAGCCGACCGACATGTGGGTGTGAATGAACGACTTTTCGTACCACGAAGTTGGCTCTCCGGAATCGCCTGCTGCGCGGCGGAATCGGCCCTTCGTTCGGGTGATCGAATCACCAAGGTCGACGCGCATTCGGTCGGCGAAACGGCTCAAGCGAGCCACGATCTCGGGATGCTCGCCGCTGACGTCGTTCGATTCCGCGATGTCGGTGGCAAGATCGAACAGCGCAGTCGGAAACCTCGCCGTGGTAACTCCGCCTCGCAAACCTTCATTCCCAATCGCATCCGGATCGGGCGCATTGCGATCTTCGTGCGCAAACTGCATCTTCCAATGGCCGGACCGAACGGCACGTAGTTCGTCCTGATAATAGAAGGCCATGAATTCGTGAGGAGTCTTAGTACTACAGCGCAGGGTCATGGCCATTTGCAGTGAATGAGGTTTTTCAGTTTGATGCCGAATTCTCGTAGTTTTCGACGTGTTCGCTTGATGTGGGACTTGCGTGCCACGGCGTTGCGT
>JABMRP010000713.1 GCA_013202535.1 Planctomycetota bacterium | reverse complement strand
GTCCCGGCAAACCCGATCTGTCGGCTGCGGTCGAAGCCGCCCGCAAGAAGGCCGTTGAGGAGGCCATCGAGGCCGCCATCGAGGGCGACGATCCGGAGAAACAGATACGCCTGGAGATCTTCCGCACGGGGACGATGTCGGCACAGGATCTCTTCGACCTGCTGCAGGAGCCCGAACCGATCGACGAGGATCCGGACAAGCAGCGCATTGCACAGCGACAGATTGGCAGGACGACGATCAAACAACGCAAGAATCGCAGCCCGTTCCTCAGGGTCGCGTTTTCCGGTCAGACGATCCAGTTGTTCGACCCCCAGATGGCTTTCGACAGCGACGGCAACGGCTATCTCTTCTGGAAAGTACACGAACGAGAGGAATACGTTCCCGAGGACCCGGACTTCAAAGGCGAAAACGAGGAGGAGAAGACGGAAGAGCAGGTGAAAGAGCAGCGGTTGCTATGGCGCAAAGTGGCAGCCAAGTGGCAGATGGTCAACGACCGCCAGAGGGCGCTCGACGAGGCCAAAGCGTTGGCCGCCGGTGTGGAGAACGCCGACAAGCCACTGGCCGAACTCCTGGGTGGAGACCGGAAAGTGCTGGAAACCGCAGGCTTCTCCTGGCTGACGGAGGGCCGGATCACCGGACAAAGTCCGGTGCGTCCCATCGTATTCAGCCGCGTGATGCTTCGCGAAGAGGACGAGGAGGGCAAGCCGCTGCTGGACAAGGAGGGCAAGCAGTTGGAGGTTGACTTGGAGGCCGGGGAAGAGTTCCTGCGCGTGGCCAGCGGCTTGGAGGTCGGCGGGAAATTGGGCGTGGCCATGGATAACCCCCAGAAGCACGCCTACATCATCCGCCTGACAGACGCGCCCTCGGACGAGCAATTGTGGGAGACGTGCCTCAATGATAACGGCAAGAGCCAGAACAACGAGCGCATTCCTCCCGACTACGAGCGCGTGGGACAAACGGTCGGCTGGCAGCGGTACGGCGAGTGGCGTGCCAAGATCCAAGAGTCGGCCGAACTTGAGTGGAAACGCCCTCCTGATCCCTCGGGAGGATTTCGGTAAATCAAGCCTTATCGGGCTCGTAAATCCGTCCCTCTCGAAACGCGGCCCAGGCCGTCTCGAACCAAATATCCGACTCCGGCAGCGGTCGCCGCGCCACCCATCGGTTTTGCACCGTGCCGTCTTCTCGCGGTTCGGTCTGGAGCACTTGCCCGCGGAAGTCGGCGTTCTCCGGCACGATCCGCCACGCGTCGTCCAGCTTGTCGTGGACCGGCTCGCCCGCGGCGTCGATCGTCATCGCCGATCCCCGGCTGCCGACGCCGCTTTGCAGGGCGAAACGCACGGCGTCGAGATACACCACCTGGGCAAAGCAAAGCTGCCGATTGCGCAACGCTTCGGCCATCTCGCCCGGGCCGCTATAGGAACATCCGATCGTGGCCAGCCGCTCGTATTGTCGCCGGGCTTCGTCGACGGCCTTGGTCAACTCGCCGATCGAACGAATATGGGCCCCGGCTCGGGTCATCCGCTGCTGAAACTCCTCGCGATGGTTCTGCCACGAGCGGTCGGCGGAGCCGCATCGTTCGATCCACTCATCCAAACCGGCCACCGCCGAAGCGGCCGCCGAGCGGATCGTGTCGTCGTCGACCGTCCAGTCGGCATATCGGGCGGCAATAAACTCGGCCGCGCGAAACGAGCCCACCTGGCCCGAGTTCAAAGCCGATCCGCCGGGCCGGTAGACGCCGTGCGAACCGTTCACCTCGCCCACCGGGAAAAGATGCTTCACGTTGATCGACTCCCACCAGTGATTGCCCGCCAGACCGCCGTTGTTGTGCTGCGCACAGACGGCAATCTCCAGCGGCTCGGTGGTGATGTCGATATCGTGCTCGGCATAGAGTTCAATCGCCCCGGGGTTCATCTGCCGGAGCCGCTCGATGGGCGTCTCTTGCAGGGCCTGTGATTTGGTCAGATACTCCAGCGCCTCCGCGCTGAGATCCTCGAAGCGGAACCCCTCGGGATTCGTGCGGAAATCGAGCCACACGCGCCGCCCGCGGATCACCGTCTCGATGTAGACCAGGATATCGACCAACGACGAACCGCCCAACACCTTGCGCGAGTCGAACGGCCATTGATAGCCCTTGAGAAACACGTGCGAGTTCATCGCCCCGGGCGTGTCGTAATACTCCGGCAGAAACTCGCGCGGGTCGGTCACGCCGTCGGGCTCGGTGCTGATGAACCGGGGGACCACCTGCATAAAGGTGCCCGAGACGTTCCAGCGAAACTTGATCGAGGCCATGCCGTATTGCGACTCGGGCAGATTCTGGGCCGCCGCTCCGGCCAACAGGCCCATGCCGATGCCACCGGTGTGAACGGCCGGGTAGACGCTCGTCTTGTACAGCCCGCCGGGTCCACCCACGGCAAACACCACGTTCTCCGCCCCGTAGGCTTCTAGTTGCCCTTTCTCATCAACCACGACCGCGCCGACGACGCGCCGATCCTCGCCTTCTCCGGTGACCAGTAGCTCCACGGCATTGCGATGTTGGTGGACTTCAATCCCCAACCGCTCGACCTGCCGGATCAGCGCGCGGCACATCTCGCGCGAGGTGTACGGTCCGATCGACGTGGCCCGTTGGCGCGGATCGTGGTCGGTCTTGTAGCCGATAAACTGGCCGTAGGCGTCGCGCGGAAACGGCACGCCGAGATTGACCAGATTGACAAACGCCCGGGGCGAAAGGCTCGCCTCGACCAGCGCCAGATCGCCGTGCATGCTGCCGCCGGCAAAGTACGTCTCGGCCATGATCCGCGGCGCGTCGGCGTCATCGCCACACATCGACAGCTTGTAGTAGGTCTGCTTGTCGCTGCCCGTGTTGATCGAGGTGCCCATTTGCAGGCCTTCGGTCACGATCACCACGTCGTCGATCCCCCCGGCCCGAAGCTGCACCGCCGCATTGAGCCCGGCCGCTCCGCTGCCGATGACCAGCGTATGGACGTACGTGACGGGTAGCGAAAGTTCTTTATTCCCGTCGGTCGTGACCGTTAGGGTTTCCTGACGCATGATGGTGGTTCCTGTGATAGTAGCCATCTCGCTCCGCGAGATTTAGCCTTTGAAGCCCCAGATTGTCTCGGCCACACCCCTCGGCGCGATAGCCCACTCGCAGCGCGACAGACTACATCTCGCTGCAGCGAGATGGCTACTGTATCGGGCTTGTCCCCCGTTGTTATACACAAATCCCGCCGGCTTGTCGGGCCGATGGTTTGCAGGATAGTGGCGTGAATCGTAACCCGAAGCGTCAGCGAGGCCGTCTTTCCCGTCCTCGCTGACGCTTCGGGTTACTAAATCGACAGCCGGCTTGCCAGGCGGCTCGTTCGGTTTCCAACTACACCGATTTCGCAATCTGGCCGCCCGGGTAAAGCGTAACCGTTTACCTGACAAGTATTTACGCCGACTGCCAACGCAGCCCGGCCCAAACATTCTTTGGCAACCGGCGCCACTTCATCTCTCAGCCGATGCCTTCCGGGGGGTACCGGAGTGTTGTTGATCACTTCCTCGCCCGATCACCGACCCCAGGGCGACTGCCCGAGGCCGCCCAGACCATTGAACCCCCGCGACTTGCGTGTTACCATCAACGCCATTGGGTGGGGACGCTATCGGGCAGCGGCGCGCCCCATGATCAATTCTGGGCTGCTCGATGGACGGTAGTTAGGGGGCCCTAAAAAGGCATAGGCAATGCCAAAGAAGACGGATCGGCCAATTAACACGATGGTGTTCCCAGCCTCGGGAGCGACGTGGATGAAGCTCGATCCCTTACCCGTGGATAAGGGTTGGCCTTCCCCAGGGATCGTGGACGCGAGGAAAGGGATACGCGGCTCCCGATAGGGCGCGAGTGGCAACAACTGGAGAGGGGAAAGAAAAAACGCGACTCCGACGGTCCACTCGGCTGCCCGTGAGTTGGCGGCGTGGGAGTGGGGGGTCGGATATCGCGTTGGGTCGTTGTCTGTTCGGTATAAGGACGCGGTGACCGTTGGGGGCGACCGACGTGCTGCTGCACGTTGTCAGCGCCGCGGCAATCATGCCAGTCCGGCTTACGTAAGGGTACACGCCCCGTCGCGGCAATCGCGCCTTGATGATTGTCGCATAGAGATCATTCGCTGAAAAAGGGGTCTTGTTGATCGTATCAAAACGAGAGCCCGAAATTCCTCCGTTCTAATGGGGTGGCCGAGGCCGAAACGGATACGGCGGCGAGATCCACCATGCAATCACACCGCCCTGAAAAGAATGACGTCCGCACGATCGTCCGCGTCGAGAAAGCTCGGCCCACTGCTGAATCACGGCACCGGATTCCGCACCGGTTCGATCGAGTCCGCCATGTCGCAGGCAACTCCAGACGCTTGCGGTAGGCTCGATTCGATAGTTCATGGAAAAACCGTTCTTCGTTCGCCCTTTGCCGTTGTTTCCCGCCCGTTACTTCTGATATACACGATGGGCGCGTGAAGTCAACAGTAAACTTGAGGAAAAACCGCCTCCCGCCGCCCCCAATTGCGATAACCTTATACGGGGTAAGCCGCTACGATTTTGAAAATAGTTTCCAGCGAAACTCGGCCACGGCGGGCAAGGTTTCGGTGACTCGCAAGCCCGTTAAAGGCGGTCGATATTGCCACGCCGTCCAGGGCAACGTGTCGGGAAAAGCCGCGTGTGTTTTGACGCCGGAACCGGTATAATCGGTGTTCGTCGGCCCCGGAAGCAGCGGAAAGGTTCCGCCCCGGACTTGCACGACCATCCAGGAGGTAACATGCCCTATCTGCTCGGCACGGATGAAGCGGGATACGGTCCGAACTTGGGCCCGTTGGTCATTTCCGCCACGGTCTGGAAAGTCCCTCCCGGGATGCACGGCGGCGATCTGTACGAGCGAATCGAAGGCGTGGTCGCGCCAGCCGGGAAACGCGCGCTTCGGCGCGATGCGTCGAGCGTGGTGATGGGCGACTCGAAGGCATTGTATCAACCGGGCAAAGGATTACGGCACTTGGAGCGGGGGTTGTTGGCTGCCCTTGCGGCAGGCTCTCCGGGGGGCTCGCCCGAGTCGGCGGAACCACCTGCCGGTCGATCGATCGCGGCCGCCTGGCAGGACGCCTGGGAGCTGCTGGCTCCGGAGTCGCTTGCGGCGCGCCGGGCGATCCCCTGGTATGCCGACTACGACGAGCCAATCCCCATCGACGCCCAATCCGGCGACGTGCGGCAGGGTGCCAAAACGTTGTGTCAAGGGCTCGACACGGCCGGCGTGCAGTTGTTGCGGATCGCCAGTCGGGCCGTGTTTCCCGAGGAGTTCAACGACCTGCTCCAGCGGTACGACTCCAAGGGATCGCTCCTGTCGCATCTGACACTTGAGTTGGTCGCCCGGCTGATCGGGCCGCTGGGAGATGAGCCGATTTCGATCGTCTGCGACCGGCACGGCGGGCGGAAGCGATACATGCCCGTATTGGTCGACCATTTCCCCGAGTCGTTCGTGGAAATCGGCGGCGAAAGCCCCGAACGAAGCGTCTACCGTTTCGGTCCGCGCGACCGCCGCGTCGACATCGCCTTTCAGACGAAGGCCGAATCGTATCTGCCGGCCGCGCTGGCCTCGATGGCCTCGAAGTATCTGCGCGAGTTGGCCATGCGGGCGTTCAACGCGTTTTGGCGAGCACGGTGCGAAGGGTTGCGCGCGACGGCCGGATATCCGCAAGACGCCAAGCGGTTTATGAAAGACACCGCGGCCGTGCGGAAGGAATTGGCGGTGGACGATCGTGTTTTGTGGCGACGGAAGTGAGGCGCGTATAGTAGCCATCTCGCTCCGCGAGATGCAGCCCAGACGTCAAAAGCTACATCTCGCGGAGCGAGATGGCTACTTCACGCGTTGTCCAATTAGTGACCGCTCGGATAGAGCATCTGATCGACGTCTT
>JABMRP010000011.1 GCA_013202535.1 Planctomycetota bacterium | reverse complement strand
TGGTACAGCTTCAGCATGACCGCCGTAAGATAGCGGACATCCTCGTCGCCGAGTTGGCTGAGTTCTCGGATCAGCGGGGAATGCTCCGGATCCCTGAAATCGTCGGCGCGGAAGAGGAGTTTATCGTAGTCGGACTGCTCGACATACTTGTGCCAGAGTCCCGGCTCGACGGCCAGCGCGCGCAGGGTCGTGTAGATGACCAGCGTGGAGAAGCGGTCGAGTTGGGGGGACAGGCTGGTCTCCCCGTCGCGCGCGGGATGCTGGTAGGGTTCCATCCCCACTTCCATGTTGCGCTGCCCGACCAGTTCGGGGACACACATGCAGTCGTAGTCGACGAGTTTGAGTTCGCCGACGGTGTTGACCATAATGTTGCCGTGCTGGAGGTCGCCGTGTGCCAGCCCGGCCGCCTCCAGTTCTTCGGTGAGATAGAGAAAATGGTCGGCGGCCAGCAGGAGTGCATCCCGATCACCGCCGAGGCACCGGTTGCGAACCCAGTGGAAGAGGGTTTCGCCCTCGACCCATTCCATGGTGATCAACGGATACCACTTCCCGTCGGTCGAGCGGATTCCTTGTTCGCTATAGCGAAAGTCGATAATGCACTTGGGGCGATGTTGTTTCAGATAGGCGCTGACCTGCTCGTAGCGTTCTCTTCGCTGGGGGGAGGCGGTGGTGAAGACGCGGACGGCGAGCGGGCCGCCGCGATTGGGCCGCAACCCCTGGAAGACAACGGCAAAGTTGCCGGCCCACGGCTTCGGCTCCTTGCTCCCGGGGCGGATCGGCAACATCGCGCACTGCTGCAACGCCGGATCGCGAAACGCGATGCCCGGATTTTGCAGCATCTTGCAGAAGTCGGCAGCCAGCGGCCAGTTCATTCCGCGAGCCTCCCTGGGGATGTTGTCCGCGTTACGTTACTTGAGAATCGGATAACCGTTCATGTGCAACAGCCACATCAGCGGCTGCAAAATACCAAAGGGGTCGATCGTACGCTTGGCCAGGTCGGTTTCTCCCAGTTCGGTCAACCCCACGGGAGTCAACGGGAAGAAGAGATACCGCCCGCCGAAGAGCTTCTCCATTTCGCCTTCGATGTCCCAGTTCGGCCAGATCATGTCGCGCAGCTCGGCGGTCAGTCCCGAACGGGCTTCCAGCACGCTCAATTCCATGCTGTCGCCCGACGGATCGATCTTTCCCAGCCTCTTGTAAAACCAATCGACCGCGTCGTCGCCGTCGGCCGACGCATAGGAGCCGTTGGGTAACAGGTCGATTTTCGAGATGCACAGGGCAATCGGCGCATGCAACTTCTGCTCCTTGCCCAGACCGCGAAGATCTCGCAAGTCCTCCCGAAACCGATTCAAGGCCTCGACCTGCCGTTCCCGGGGAAACGTGGGATCGAGGAAGAACAGGTAGCCGTCGGCGTCCAGCGCGCGGCGCCGCTGCGTACTGTTCTTGTCCATCTTCACGATCACCTCGCCCGAGTAATCGAAAACGTCGACGACGCGCTCCGACCGCCCCGCCCAATCCTTATCCTCGAAGTCGAAGACCAATGGAAAGGGAAGGTCGGCCGTTTGCGTGGCCTGCGGACCGATGCGGTGTCCCAACACGGTGGCCGCGATCTGGTCCAGCTTCTTCGATGCCTCGGTCTGCCTTGCCTGCATCTGAATCTCGGTCATCGGCCGATTGGTCAGCGCGTTGTGTACCATCGAGAGCCAGTGCGTCTTGCCGGCTTGCGGAGCACCGAGGGTGGGGAAACAAATTTTCGGTACCGCCCGATGACTGGCCGGGAAGACGTAGTTGCACGCCTTCTGCTTCTGGCGATTGAGGACCTTCGTGCATTGAACGCTGGCCGAGCCCGACCGATCGGAACCGGGGACACGCATCAGCGCGCCGCTGGTCAGGCATCGCGGGCATGTGTTGAAGGTGGCCTGTTGGCGACGGCGCAGTCCCATCAGAAACGCGCCGCCTCCCAACGCAACAATCCCGACCAACCCCAGTCCCAGTCCGCCGCGAATCCATCGTTGCGTGCGGCGATAGCTTTCGATCGACTCGCGGTGCTTATCGAGTTCCTCCTTCAGGACGGCCCAGTCGTCCAAATCGCCCTGCATCGCCGCCGGCATGTTGGCCAGCAAGTCGCCACACTCGGCCAGTTGGCCGAGTTGGCCAAAATACTCCCGCCATCGGGCGGCCAGCGAACGATTCTGTGGAAACGCGGCGTCGACGGCCTCCGACCATCGCGCCAGTTCCCGATCGAGCGCCTGCCGCGACTCCTCGCTTTTCTTCTCAAGGTCGGCAACCTCTCCCGCGAGTTGCTCGTTTTCCTCGGCAATCGCCTGACGCGGCGACCTCTCCCCGGCTTGCGACGCGCCCAGCCAGTCGAACAGCGCGTCGCCCATCACAAACGTGACGACCGTGAGCACCAGGAGAACGGCCAGCGTGCCGACGGCCGCGCGGAACAGTCCCATCGCGCGGGCACGGTTTCCGTTAAAGCGACGACGAATCTCATGCCGGCGCTCATGCGCGACGACGCCGACCAACGAAGCCATGGCGATCAGGCCGGACAGCCAAAACCACCGCTTGTTGACGCTCAAGAGCGAGGCCACTTGCGCGGCGATCTTCTCGCCGGCCCGGGCTTCGAACAGCGATTGGTTTCCCCAGTTGACCGAAGCGCGCACGTCCTCCCATCCGGCTCGGCTTTCGTGGATCTGACTCTGACAAAGCCGCGCGACCTGTTCAAGATCCTCGGTTGCCGCGACCGTATTGTCCCCCAAGAAACGCCCGATTGCCTTGCGGCCGTCCTGCTCCAGCGCGGAGACACGTTGGAGGAGAACTTCCGGTGAAGAGCCCTGCCGCTGGGCGTCCCGGACAATCTCCAACTCCTGAGCCAGAAAGCGAATCCGGGCGACCAGTCGCTGCTTTCGGCACTGGTGGTCGACGAATTGGGCAGCCGGCTGGGCCGCCTGGGCGATGCTCTCTCCCTCGGCATCGGTTCCGAACACTTCACCCCGGGCGATCGTTGTCACCAGCACGCTTGCCGCCAGCACCGCGACCGGCAACAACGCCAGCCCGCGGATCGCGGCAAACCGATACTGGAATAACAACCTCAGCACAGTTCCTCTCCTATGTCCGGCCTGTGGATGCCGAACCATACGGCCGGGTCGGCGTGCCAAAAGGACACCCTCGGCATGAACACGCCGCCGTGATCATACCGCACGAAGCATCTGCCTCATCCCCGCCTCGGGATGCGGCAACACACCGAGCAGCAACCTCTCTGTTTCGATACCCCGGATCTGGGCTGGCCCCCCATCCCCTCACATGTCGCGCGTACCTATACCATGCCCCAACAGGGGTAGATCCGGTCGTACGGCTGAGCTACCCCGAGATTATCAACGAAACCCGAGGTTGTCAAACATCATCCACCTTCCGCGCGTGGTCACCGGGCCAGTAAGATCCCCCTCCTGGTAGCCGGAACATCAAGGCCCTCTCGATAGCAACCGAGAGAGAATCGCTCGCTTGTAACCGGCAGCGTCGCGCGTCCTGCCCGTGCGGCGATTACCTGATCTCCCCACTTCCTGGTGGTGGCGGTGGGCGTTTGGACCTCTGCTCGATGGGGGGTGCTTTACCAACCCCTGGAGTCTCCGGCTCCATTTGCGGTGGTGGAGAGCTGACCGGTAGCGCGATGGGAGCTTCGCCGGGAGAGTTCGACTCGGTGTACCCGGTAATCGGTGCCGGTTCGTGCTGCTGTGATGGGGGAACCGAAGATGGGGCACTTTTTGAGCTCGGTGGAGGAGGCGCTATCCGACCACGGGGGGGTGCCACAACGATAGGGGGGACATTGTGATTTGGTCCCGTGGGTGGGGCAGGGGAGTTCTTACGGGTGGCAGTCGGCAGCGCGCGACCGTCTCGCAAGCCGAATCGCAAGATATTGCTGCCCAAGCGGATCAGATCACCATGGTTCAACGCTTGACGAGCATTAATCCGCTGGTAATTGACGATGGTACCAAGCTG
>JABMRP010000712.1 GCA_013202535.1 Planctomycetota bacterium | reverse complement strand
GCCCGTCCGCCGTGGAGCGGCATGAGCCAGTTGCTCGGCTGCGTCAACGCCGGGGTGTTTCTGGGCAAGGCGGCCGAGACGATGCTCTTTGAAGGATACGACGCCGACAAGGAATTCCAGTACATCGACGAGTTGGGCGATCCGCTGGCCTACTGGAAGATCGTCTACCGATTTCGCGAACGGGCCGTGAAGGCCGCCGCGGGTATCGTCGGGTGGAACCACGAGTTTCGCGAGAAACCGGCCGGTTGGGCCCGTTTGGTCAAGGCCGACGGGCAACCGCCCTACCCGACGGGTGACCTCTCTTCGCTATTCTACTTCGCCCCGGGAGCGTGATCCGATGAGCAGCAAAGTCCCGCGCGTGCGGCCGGGCGAACCGCTTCGGGCCGCTCGGCAAAACGAACTGATCGATCAGGCCAATACGGCGGCGAAACTGAGCGTCGGCGGGCCGTTGGCCGGCGGCGGCGGACAGACGGGCATTCGCGCCGGGATGCGGGACCTGAGGCGAATAGCCCTCTGGGAACTGACCGGTCCGCTGGGGCGCGACACGACCGACGGCGTGATCGACGACGTGCCCAGCGCCGAGGCCGTGCCGGTCTGGTATCAGGACGTCGACGGCTACTCGCCCGAGAATGTTTACGCCGACGCCGGTTCCTACACGCGCTCGATGCGCATCTACCACGTCGACGGTTTCCCCGGCGATCAGCGAACCGAGGTGGCGTCGCTGGTTGCCGCCCAACCGGGCGAGATTGCCGTGCCCAAGTACGCCACGGGCGATCGGGTTTACGCCCAGTTCAACAACCAGAGCGGCCGTTGGGAGATGCTCGGGCCGGCCGAGGACCTGTGGCGTTTCGAGTTAAAAACGCCGCTGGTGCCCAACGGCATTCGCAACACGCCCGCGGTGGCCACCGCCTATCTGGTCGTGTATCGGGCCGGCGAATATGTGACGACGAGCGTCGAGTTCACGGTGGCCGACTTCCTCGATATCTGGGAGGGAGACCCGGGCTGCCGCGGATTTGCCAAACGGCTGGCCGATTCGCATCAGAGCGCCGGCTGGGAGGTGCTGGTACTGGAAAGCGAAATGTGGCCCTGCACGCGACCCGAGGATTCGGGATCAAGTTCCGGCCCGTCAAGCTGCGGCCCGTGGAGTTCCTCCGGTGTCCCGTCTTCCTCGGGAAGCAGTTCGGGCGACGACGGCCTGACGATCAGCCTCGACGTGGTGACCGGCGAGCCGTATCGCTCGGACGACGAGATCTGCTTTTCACGACAGCGGCTTCACTTCACCGCGGGTTTGCTTACTGCGGTCGAGTCGCTGGACGACGCGTGTGTGTACGTTTGCTGCGACGAAACGTCCGGTTCGTCAAGTTCGTCGAGTTCGGCCCCCGAGGAACCGTCGTCGTCGGCTTAGAGATAGTAGCCATCTCGCTGGAGCGAGATGTAGCCTTTCTGCCCCGAAAGGGCCAGAACACGCCAGCCCATGGCACCCCTTTTCATCTGGTTACACACCCTTCCAGGAGAACCAATCGTGGCAGCCCCACCGGACCAACGCCGTCGCACCGACTCGTCGGCCCAACGGCTGGATCGCTTGCGTCGCCAAATCGCGAGGCAGATCGACATGGGGCTGGCCACGCGCGAAAGCCGCCGGATCGAACGGCTGCTGGAGATGTGCCGCCAGTGCGATCAGTTTTGTGGCGACCGTTGCCGTCGATTTGGCGGGTGCGGCGCGCGGCAGCGATTTCTCACCCGGCTGGTCGACCGCACGCGCCGTTGCGAGCGTTGGGACGAGGACCATGGCGGCACGATACACGTTTTCGTCATCGGCTATCCGGGCGACGTGGGCGGGGCCAATACCGAATGCTGGCACACGGTGAAACTCTGGCGCCGGTTCGGCTTGGATGTCACCTTGATCCCCACCTGGCAAGCCGATCCCTCGTGGCGGACGCGGCTCGACGCGATCGGATGCCGGACGCACCAGAGCAGCGCCGACTCGCTGGAAGCGATCCCGGGGCTGCCCGGCGCGACGATCGTTTCGTTCTGCAATTCGCTCTTCCTGGCAGCGGCCGCCCGTTTTCGCCGCCTTGGTTGCCGCATCGTGTGGGTCAATTGCATGACCTGGCTGTTTCCGACCGAAACGGCCTTCTACCGCGAGCATGGCACGTTCGACCGCTACGTATTTCAGAGCCGTCATCAGCGGGAGACGTTGACGCCGCAACTGCGCAAAGTCGGCTATCGCGACGAACAAGGCGAGATGATCCGCGGCGCGCTGGATCTGGACGACTTTCCGTTTTGCCCCAAACCGCACGTCGCCGGCGAGCCGTTTGTCGTCGGGCGAATCAGCCGGGCGGCTCGCGATAAGTACTCCAGCAATACGTGGCCCATCTATGGGCGGATTCCGCATCCGATCCGGGCGCGGCTGATGGCCTGGGATAAGCGGGTGGAGCGGAAGGTGGGCCGGCCGCCGCAATGGGCCGAGTGTCTGGCCGCCGGTGCGGAAACCCCGCAAGCGTTTCTCGGCTCGCTGCATTGCATGTTGCAAGTCAACGGTGGCGCGGGCGAAAACTGGCCCCGCTCCGGGTTGGAGGCCATGGCCGCCGGCGTGCCGGTCGTTGTGCAAGACCGCTGGGGATGGCGGGAGATGATCCGCCACGGTGAAACCGGTTATCTGGCCGGCAGCGATGACGAACTGGCCTTCCACGCGGCCCGGCTCGCCTACGACGAGGATCATCGGCTGGAGATCGTCCATCGCGCGCGGAAGGTCCTGGAAACCGAGCTGGCCGATCCGAAGGCGATCTTCCAGCGATGGAAGACATTGTTCGACTCGCTGGCCGGTTCTTCGCAAACACCGGTCGCACCTACCGTCGAGGCGCTGCGATGAAGGTCCCCAGTGTATCCGTCCTGGTGGCCACGTGCCGGCGTCTGGAAATTCTTCCCCGGCAACTGCGGGCCGTGCAAGACCAGACAGTTCGGCCGGCGGCGGTTCGCGTCTGGCACGACGGGCCGGGCAAGCCGCCGGTGACGTCCGTCCCCGTGGTGGCCTGTTCGCATCAGGT
This sequence comes from Planctomycetota bacterium, assembly GCA_013202535.1. GTDB lineage: Bacteria > Planctomycetota > Planctomycetia > Pirellulales > Thermoguttaceae > JABMRP01. The sequence continues at coordinate 3,269 of JABMRP010000712.1, read as the reverse complement.
CGGCGTGTGGGCTCGATTCTTGCATTGCCTGGAGTTCGATACCGAGTTTGTGTGCGTGCTGGACGACGACACGATCCCGGGTGCGCGCTGGTTGGAGAACTGTCTGCGGACGATGTCCCGGTGCGAAGGGTTGCTGGCGACCGTGGGCGTGATGTTTCCCAGGGGCGATCGAAGCGAAAAGGTGCGATTTGGTTGGTGCAATCCCAACGGCGAAACCCGGCGTGCCGACATCGCCGGCCATGCCTGGTTCTTTCGCCGCGATTGGATTCGCTACTACGCCCTGGAGCCTCGCGCGGCTCCGTACGCCACCTGCGGCGAGGATTATCACTTCAGCGTTGCGCTGCAAAAGCATCTGGGGCTGGCGACCTATGTGCCGCCGCATCCGCGGTCGGACAAATCGGTTTGGGGTTCGATCGACGGAAGCGCCTTGGGAAACGATCCGCGAGCCCTGCATTGCCGGCCGGGAGAGGAGCGAAAGAAACAGATCCTCCACCGGCGATATCGGGACTCCGGCTGGAAACTGCTTTGTGAATTGGAAGGTTGATGCGATGGTGCTTTGCGATGATCCGGCGTTTGTCTTCTTGGCCGTTCCGCGTACGGGCTCCCGTTCGATGCAAGCGGCACTTCGGGCGGCCTTTCCCAGGTCGCGCGACGCCCGGCGGCATCACGGCATGGATATTCCGCCGTCTTGCCGCGACTATTTCACGTTTGCCTGCGTGCGAAATCCATTCACCCGCGAGTTGTCGCACTATCTTTACCGCCGATCGCGATCCCACAACAACATGGTCGAGTGGTGCCGCCGGTGGACGTTCAAGCAGTACTTGCGTTGGCTGGTCACGCCCGACGCCAAGCCGGTCGGCCCGCACGATCCGTGCCAGAGCGCCTTCTTGGCCGGCGTGCGGTTGGATACGGTGGTCCGATTTGAAGATCTCCCCCGCGCGTTTAGCGAGCTGCCCGTCTTCGGAAAGGCCGTGCCATTACCCCACCGCAATGAAAATGCGCCGTATCGGCTGGAAGCGTATTACGGCGAGGAGACGATGGATCTGGTGCGTGCCCACGCGGGCGGCGATTTTCTCCGGTTCGATTACGACCCGGATGTGCTGCCTCTGCAAAGTGCGAGGAAATCTACTCGATGAACCCGATACGACAGAATCCGATCCGTCGCTGGGCCGTCGGCGTGACAACGGCGCCGCGGCCGCGATCCACGCTGGAGTCGACACTGGCCGGACTTCGCACGGCCGGCTGGCCCGATTGCCGCATTTTCGACGATCGTGAAGGCGCCGGTGCCTGGCGCAATTGGATCGGCGCTCTGGAGACGTTGCTGACCCAGCGGCCCGACGCCGACGCGTTGATGTTGGCCCAGGACGATGCCGTCTTCTGTCGAGGTCTGCGCGTCTACTTGGAGAAGAACTTGTGGCCGGCCGCCGATGTCGCCCTGTGTTCGCCCTATTGCCCTTCGCCCTATCGGAAACCGTCGCGAGGCTGGCATCGCCAGGACCACGGTTGGTACCTCGTGGGGGCCGTCTGTTGGGTGATTCCTCCGCGGGCGGCTCGGGCCATCGTGCGCGATCTGGGCGGCGTGGAAGCCCGGGATCGAATCGACGCCCGGGTGGGACGCTGGGCCGCGAAAACCGGGCGATCCGTCTGGTATCACACGCCGAGCTTCGTGCAGCACGCGGGCAACGGCAACTCGGCGTTGGGCGATCCGTTGGTCAACCGGCTTCGCATGGCCGCCGATTTCGTCGGCCAGCAGAGCGACGCGAACTCCTATAGTAGCCATCTCGCTCCGCGAGATGTGGCCTGCAAACGCCTGGCTCCTCCACGGCTACATCTCGCGGAGCGAGATGGCTACTATACGCGCGACCGGAAGGAGCCATGAAAATCGCTGCCGTTTGCTGCACGTATCTCCGGCCCAAGCAGTTGGGTTGCCTGATTCGTTGCTTCTTGGAGCAGGATTACGACGACCGCGAGTTGCTGATCCTCGACGACGCCGGCCAGTACGCCAATCGGCGGGGCGACCGCTGGCGGCTGGTCTCGGTCGGGCGCCGGTATCCGAGCTTGGGCGAGAAACGCAACGCGGCCGTGGCGCTGGCTTCGGCCGGCGCCGAGGCGTTTGCCGTCTGGGACGACGACGACGTCTACCTGCCCTGGGCCCTGTCGGCTTCGGTGGCCGCGTTGCGCAAGGCGCCCTGGTCGCGTCCCAGCCTCGTGTTGCACGAGCGGCCCGACGGCAAGTTTCGCCGACACCGAACCGGCGGGCTTTACCATGGCGGTTGGGCGTACACCCGCGCGGCTTTCGCCCGAGCCGGAGGATACCCGGCGCTGAACAACGGCGAAGACCAGGCGTTTGCCCGGCGGATGAAACGCGCCGGCGCGGCCGAGGCCGACCCCTGCAGGCTCGGCTTCCAACCGTTCTACGTCTATCGCTGGCAACAGGGCGGCGGATACCATTTGTCGAACATGGGGACGGGCGGCTATCGGCGGCTGGGGCGTCGGGCCGTGCGCAAGACTCGATTGCGGATCACCTGGCCGCGCGATTTTCGCAACGTGGAGATACTTCCCGGCGTTCATCCTCGCATGTTCTGAAAGACGCGTCGGGGGACCATGCCACGCATTCGATTGATCCGCGCCGTCGACCGGCCGGCCCGTTGCGGGCCGCTCAACGGGCAATACGCTCTGCAGCGCGCACTGCGCGCGCGGAACATTGCCTGGTTGACCATGGGTGGACATGCCCGCGGTGATGAGATCCCCTGGTTCTGGTGCTGGATGGATCGACAGGCGGCGGCTCGACACGCGCGCAGCCGGCGGCCCTTTGTCGTGGGGCCGAACATCTTGTTCGAAGACAGTCGCCGCCCGTGTCGCATTCGGGCCGAGCGGGAGATCTGCCGCGCGGCGAGTTGCCGGCTTCTGTTCACCGAATCCGATTGGTACGCCCGACTGATCGATCGGCATCGGGGCAGCGGCAATCGGGACGCCGGCAATCGGGCGCCTATTGTGCAGTGGCCTTACCCCATCGACCCTCGTCCGGGGAATCCGCTGCCGGCGCGGCACGATCTACTCATCTACGCCAAGAGCGGGTATCGGCGATGCCTGGTCGATCGGCTATGTGCGCGCTATCCCAACGCCCGAGTGATCCGCTATGGACACTACCGTCGCGAGGAGCTGTTCGACGCGGCCCGGCGATCGCGAGCGTGTCTCTATCTGTCCGACGACGACCGGGGGCCGTTGGCCCTGGCCGAGATCCTGCTGGCCGGTTGTCCGGCAGTCGG
>JABMRP010000711.1 GCA_013202535.1 Planctomycetota bacterium | reverse complement strand
CGTGGGTGACGTGATGTTTTGGTCTTTCAAGTGCCGGTGTTGATCCCGCAAGATTTCGAGCTCCGGGATTGGGGTCTGGATCAGGCGGCCGTTTTCGAGCGTCAACACCCGAGGGATCGAATGCAGGCCTTCCCAATAGGGGACGTTTGTCGAGGGGGTCCCACCGAGGACCCAGCCCATCATGATTCGCCGCCGTGAGCCGTCGGGGCCCTTGTCGTCAAACAGGTGCGGGTTGGGCGAGTAGTACCAGGTCGAGAAGTCGAGGATCTCGGCCTCTTCCTTGTCGGGCGTGAACGTCAACTTCTGTTTGTCGTACGTGCCGATCCAGTACCGCGAAGGCCACACGCCGATGATCAGCACGTGTCGATCGCCCAACGGAATCAAATAGGGCAGCTCCCAGAAGCCGCCGTAGCGGTTCGTGGTGTAGATCCGATTGCAGAAGGCCCAGTCAATCAGATCAGGCGACGACCAGAGCACGGCCGCACCGCCGCCTTCGTACGTGCCGCCGCTGAGCAGATACCACGTGTCACCGTCTTTCCAGACTTGCGAGTCCCAGTTGACCGGCGTGCCCGGGTAAGGCGGTTTGTCGATCACTACGCGTTTCTTCCAGGTGACCATGCCCTCGGTGCTGGTGGCCATCATCGTGTAGCTTTCCGTGTGGCCCTGGACGTTGCCCGTGTAAAGGGCCGTGGGGATGCCGTTGTCGTCGATCACCGTGTTGCCCGAGTAGACGCCGTTGCAATCTTGCGGCGTGTCGGGGACCATGGCAAGCGGCATGTCGGTCCAATGGACCAGGTCGGGACTCCTGGCGTGGCCCCAGCAGATGCCGTTCCAGTTGTGACGGCCGCGCCCGGAGAGCGGGTTGTGCTGGAAGAAGGCGTGGTATACGCCCCGGAAGTAGATCGGACCGTTGGGATCGTTCATCCAGCCCAGTGGTCCCTGGAAGTGATAGGTCGGTCGATGCGGATCGGCCTTCATGATGTCTCGAACCGCCCGGGCGGCCTCGCCATACACGTGCGGATCCTTCGAGTCGATCACGTCAAAGAATCGATCGGTCACGGCCATATATCGGGCACGCTGCTCGATGGCCTCAGTCCGCTTCAGCCGATCGACGGCACACAGCCTGCTCGCCTCTTCATCGCTGAGTGCCCGATTCCACAGGGCTGCGTGATCGATCAATCCGCGGAAGGGTCGATGCGGTTGCCGGTCCGACGAATGGGCGCCGATCAGGCACGGTTCGACCGGGTTTTTGCGCAATGAGCCGGCGGCAGTCACCATGTCGACAATCGTACCGTCGACGATCAGTTCGAGCGTCTTGCCATCGTAACGGACAATTACGTCGTGCCACCGGTCCGGCCCGATCTGCCCGGTTGGAATCTTCACCTGGTACATGCCGCCGGACCTGTCGGTTCCCAGTTCGAAACCCAGGTCCATACCCGAGCCCAGATTGACGGTAAACAGGTTGTAGGCCAGATGGTTGTGCGAACCATACTTGGAAAACAGGCTGGTATCCCATTTACCCGACGGATCGCGCAGTCGAATGCACATGGTCATCGCATCGCCGGTGAGATGCAACTCCCCGCCGGTCCCATGTTCGGCCGAGAGCCACCCGCCGTCACACTTGGCCACCCGGCCGTCACCGCAACGGGCCAGCGACGCTTCCCGGTCTTCGCCCGCGAGGTCAACGCCGATCTCGACGTTGCCACCCGGTGTGAGTTGACTATTCTTGCCACCGGCGTCATCCAGGTCGGCCATGTGCCACACGGCTACGGCGTTGTCAAATGGCGACTCGTCGGCCGCCATGGCGCTGGATGCGACGGATAGGATAGCCATCGCAAAGATGAAGATGCCGGCGCGCAGTTTCATGGCACTCTGTCGTTCCATGGGTAGGCGTGTTCGGAGCCTCCAGATACTATGAACCAGGATTTCCCAGTTGCTTTCGGACAGGCCCCAATTCAAGCCGAACTCGCCACCCAAGATACCATGCCTGCGTCTCACGTCCTACGGTCCGGGTAAACTCGGCAAACACGCCGCGGGCTGTTTTGGCCGGTTCCGCGGGTCGGGCCGGAGTCCGAGAAAACCTGCCTTGATGACCGGCAGCAGCCCCTCTGCGGAGGCATCTCGATTCTCGGGGCCAGCCAGTGACCGTCGTCAGGGGAATTCGGCACGGATTTCGAGTGCCAGTTATCGCGGTGGATTTCGGAGACGGAACGGGTCAGACCTCGGCTCGAATGCCAGACGGTGTGGTGGTCTAGCGAGATTCGGCAACTCGTCTGGGTGATTTCGCGTCTGCCTGACCCTGTATAACTCGGGGTTGTTGGGAATCGTCAAGAGTGAGACTTCTTTCGGGTAGAGTAGAGATG
>JABMRP010000710.1 GCA_013202535.1 Planctomycetota bacterium | reverse complement strand
ACGTGAAACCGTGTCAAATATAGCTTATCGGGGGGATGCTGATTTGCAGGGCGCTGGGAGTTGCTATAATGCGTGGCGAGGGTACCGCCCGTCTCGGGGGACCGACCAATGACCTTAATCGCGGAGGATCGAGCCATGGCTGAGAAATGGACAAATCGGGTGTATGCACCTCGGACGAGTCGCCTTGTGTGGATTCTGCCGATTGTACTGCTGCTTTTTGCCGCAACGGCCGGTCACACGATGGGTCAAGAGGCAACGGCGGCGGCGTACATTCGCGCATTGCCACCCCAGGAAATCGCTGATCTTGCCACCGCGGACCGGACGGACGGCTATTTGAACGATCCGATGGCCGCGGTTCGTAAAGCGGCTTTCAGCAGAGCCGTTCCGCCGGCGTCGTGGAAGATGATCGCCTTCGAAGAGAATCGGGCGTTTACCTACGCTGCCGCCGTGGTGGGTCCGCCGGAGAGTGAAATGCCGTCCGTGCGCCAAGTCCTGTTTCTCAAACCGGCCACGTTCATCGTCGAAGACCAGATCGATCCGGCCCAGATGAAAGAGTCCACGCTCTGGATTCTCAAGAGGGACAAATCGTCGAAAGCCGAAGGGCACCGCACCCGTTTGACGGTCGACGGCGGAACGCTGCACAGCCACGTGTTGAATCCCGAGAAAGGTCGGATCCAGGGCTCCCGGCGCGTCCGCTTCCTCAACGTGTTCCACTTCAGCAAGGACGCCGATGGCGGCAAGTCGCCAGACGTTGAGCTGGAATCGGTCAAGGGCCGGTTGGAACTGGCCGTCACGACTGAAGATCACGCCTACCATATCTCGCTGCCCGACGACGGCACCGACGCCGGCACGATTGCCGTGGCCGATGCCGACGGCAAGATTCTGCTCGAACGTCGTGTATTGCCGCTGGGCATGCTGCCCTCCAGTGCCGAGGGAATCCGTCTCGTGCAGCGATGGGATACCGCCTACCACGGCGACCGGCGTCCGGGGTGGGATACGGGCCGGCCGTCGAGTAATCTGACCAAACGGGTCGAGGACGGCACCTTGAAGCCCGGCCGGGCGATCGTCTTGGGATGCGGCACGGGCACCAACGCCATCTATCTGGCCAAGAAGGGGTTCGACGTGACGGCCCTTGACCTTGCTCCCACGGCCCTGGTACGAGCCGAGAAGAAAGCGCGCGAGGCCGGTGTCCGTGTGCGCTGGGTGTTGGCCGACGTGCTGGCTCCGCCCGACTTGAAACCGTTCGACTTGATCTTCGACCGCGGATGTTATCACGGCGTACGCCGGCACAACGCGGCGGGGTACGTCGAATCGGTCCGTCGGCTTTCGCAAGAAGGATCGCTGGTGCTCATCCTGGCCGGAAATGCCAACCAACCGCTGCCCCATAGCGGGCCTCCGCGGGTGAAGGAAGAAGACATCCGCGCCGACTTTGCCAAACGGTTCGACGTTCGCCGTCTCGACGAAGCACGGTTCGATTCGACCAATCCCCAGACCGAAGGCCCCTGGGCATGGTCGATCCTGCTGCAAAGAAAGGCCGATTGATCGTTGAACATCGGCGTCAGCGTACTCAACCCGCAGTGCAACTGCATGCCCCGGCAGCGGCTCGGCGAACTGCTGGCCGGCAAGGTTTGCCTGCTGGGCGACCTGGACCGCCAGTGGACACTTCCCCGGGGCACACCGCAAGATGTGCGCGACGCCGTGCGCGCGGATGTCGAAACCTACGGCCGATTCGGTGGCGGACTCATCGCTCGAGGCGAAATCGCCGGCGACGTCCCGCTGAAGAATATCGAGGCGATGTACGAGGAAATGAACCGGTAGCGCGTTATACTCATGGCGATCTGTCGCCTGGTATCCGGACAACCCCCACGTGAAAAACAGGGAGTCGGCGATGTCGCGGCTGTTTCAGACTTGCTTTTGGTGGTTTCTCCGCGTAATTCTTCACTTGCGTTATCGGGTCGAGGTGACCGGCCTGGAGAAGCTTGAAGGTTTGGACGGTCCCACGCTGGTCATGCCGAACCATCCGGCCTACATCGATCCGCCGATGGTGCTCAGTCATATTCGGCTGGGCCGGCCGCTGCGGCCGGTGGTCTTCTCGGGCATGTACCGCAAAGTGGCTCTCAACCCGATCTTTCGAGCGATCGATGCCATGGAGGTCCCCGATTTGGCCGAGCACAGCCGCAGTGCCCATGAGCAAACCCTGGCCATGATCGATACCGTGGTGGCCGGGCTGGAACGCGGCGAAAACTTCCTCATCTACCCATCCGGCACAGTTCAGCACCGGGGTTACGAGTCGATCGGATCGGCCCGGGCGGCGTCTGAAATCCTCAGCCGGTTTCCCCTGGCCAACATCGTGCTGTTGCGCACGCGGGGTCTTTGGGGGAGCATGTTTGGCTACGCGCGAACCGCCCAGCGGCCCAATCTGGCTCAAGCCGCGGTACGCGGCGTCGGCTGGGTACTGTCCAATCTGCTGCTCTTCACTCCACGGCGCAAAGTGACGATGACCGTCGAGGTCGTACGCGCCGAGGATCTGCCCGGACTGACCCGTGAGGCGATCAATCCGTATCTCGAAGAGTGGTATCGTCGCAAAGGTCCGGAAGAACCGGTCCATGTGCCGTATCACTGCCTGTTCGGCGCCCGCGAGTTTTCGTTTCCCGACGTCGAGGCGGCCGAACAGGTCGACGTCGAGAAGATTAAGCCGGCCTCGATCCGCGCCGTCAACGAAATGGTCGAAGAGCATCTCGGGCGACCGTTGATCGACGAAGAAAAGCCGCCGGAAACCACGCTGGATCAGATCGGGCTGGACAGTCTCGATCGGATGGACGTCGCCCTGCAAATCGAGGATCGCTTCGGCTTTCGGTCGGATCGGGTAGCCGCAACGATCGGTGAGCTTTGGGCGCTGGCCGACGGGCTGGCAACGGGCGCCGAGGAGCCAGTCAAACCGGCGCCGCCCGCGTGGGACCGGCCGCCCGCGGGAGAGGGTCCCGCCGAAGTTCTGGCCGAGACGCTGGCCGAGGCGTTTGTGCGTCGGGCCATGGCGCAGCCGGGCGACGTGGCGGTGGCCGACGAACTTTCCGGCGCGTTGACCTTCCGCCGGCTGTTGGTTGGCACGCGATTGATGAGCCGGCGGTTGGCAACGCTCCCCGGCGACGCCGTTGGTCTGCTGCTGCCCGCTTCGGTGGCCGCCGATCTGACGTTCTTCTCCTTGCACGCCGCGGGCAAACTGCCGGTGATGCTCAACTGGACCACCGGACCCGGCAATCTGGCTCATGCCGTGAAAACGCTCGGCATCCAACGTGTGGTGACCTCGCGCAAGTTGATCGACCGGCTGGGCATCGAATGCGAAGGGGCCGAGTATGTCTTTCTGGAAGATCTCCGCGGCGGGATCGGCAAGCTCGAAGCGCTGACGACTCTGCTCGGGTCGTATCTGCTGCCGGGCCGTTTCTTGAAAAGACTCCCGCCGCAGAGCGCCGACGACCCGGCCGTGGTCCTGTTCACCTCCGGTTCGGAGAGCGCGCCGAAGGCCGTTCCCCTAACGCATCGCAATTTGATCTGCAACGTGCGGGCCGGCGTCGTAGCGATTCGGGCAAAGCGCGGCGACAGGCTACTGGGCTTCCTGCCGCCTTTTCACAGCTTCGGCCTGACCGGCACGATCCTGCTGCCGCTGTTGACCGGAATGCGGGTCGTGCATTACCCCGATCCGACCAACGCCCCGGGACTCGTGCGCGCGGCGGCCCGATATCGGCCGGCCATGGTCTTTACCACGCCCACGTTCTTAGGGCATATCTTCAGCCTGGCCACCAACGACGATCTGGGTTCGCTTCGGGTCATCGTCACCGGTGCGGAGAAATGCCCGGAGACCACGTTCGCCCGATGCGCCGAACTGGTTCCCGATGCCACGATCCTCGAAGGCTACGGCATTACCGAATGCTCGCCCGTGGTGTCGGGGAACCGCCTGGGACGCACCAAGGCGGGAACCGTCGGGCCGCCGTTCGACGGCGTTGAAGTGTGCGTGGTCCATCCCGAGTCGCACGGACTGTTGCCCACCGGCGAGACGGGCTTGCTACTGATTACCGGCCCGTCGGTCTTCTCGGGTTATTTACACTACGACGGCCCCGACCCGTTCGTGCAACTGGGCGGCAAGCGCTGGTACAACTCGGGCGACCTCGTGCAGTTGGACGACGAAGGGTTCATCCACTTCCGCGGCCGCTTGAAACGGTTTCTCAAAGTGGGCGGAGAGATGGTATCGCTTCCGGCGCTGGAAGAACCGCTCGTGCGCCGTTACCCGGCCACGGAAGACGGGCTCCAGGTCGCGGTCGAGGGCGTCGAAACCCCCGGCGGCCGACGGATCGTGCTCTTCAGCACCGTCGAGATCACCCCCCGCGACGCCAACGCCATTCTGGCCGAGGCCGGCTTTCGCGGCGTCATGCGGATCGACGAAGTCGTCCGCATCGAAACGATCCCCGTGCTCGGCACCGGCAAGACCGACTACAAGCTGCTACGT
>JABMRP010000709.1 GCA_013202535.1 Planctomycetota bacterium | reverse complement strand
CCCCATGACGCTGGTCGGGTTGACCGCCTTGTCCGTGGAGATCATCACGAACGAGTCGATCCCGGCGGCCATTGCCAGATCGGCCAACTGTCGGGTGGCACGGACGATGTTCTTGACCGCCTCGCCGGGGTGCTGTTCCATGAGCGGGACGTGCTTGTAGGCGGCGGCGTGAAAGACCACCTCGGGCTGATGCTCCCGCAGGATCGACCGCACCCGCTTCTCGTCGAGGATGTCGGCCAGGCAGACCTCGATCTCCACGTTGCCGGCCACCGCGCGGAGTTCGCGTTCCAGGAAGAACTGGCCCGTCTCGCTACGGTCCACCAGCACGATCCGCCGGGGGGAGAACTTCAACAACTGCCGGCAGATTTCCGAGCCGATGCTGCCCGCGCTGCCGGTGACCAACAGCACCCGCCCGTCGATCCACTGTCGGATGTTTTCCATGTCCAGGTCGACCGGTTCGCGGCGAAGGAGGTCGTCGATGGCGACCGGCCGGGGGCGGATCGCCACGCTGCCGCTGATCAGTTGCCCGTAGCTGGGTAGCACGCGGACGCGGATCCCGTCCTTGGCGGTGTCCTCGACCAGCTTGCGGACCTGACGACCGGGCAGCTCACCGGAGGCGATCAGCACGTCGCCTACCTGGTGCTGCTCGACGAGCTGGCGGATCTGGCCCATGGGGCCCAGCACGGGGACACCCCCGATGCGAGTGCCCAGCCGCTTGGGGTCGTCGTCGATGAAACCGACCACGTGGTAGCCCAGCCTGCCGTTGGCCCGGATGATTGCTCGCAACAGCGATTCGCCGGCGTCGTTGGCCCCCACGATGAAGGTGGGGACCTTGTCGCGGGACACCAGTGGCAGCCAGCTCCGCTCGTGGACCATCCGCCAGGCCGCCCGCAAACCGCCCACAACGACGATCGTCGTCCCCCAGTCCAGCAGAATGATGCTACGGGGGATGGCAGAGGCGGTGAGAAAAAGGTGATCGACCATCACCATCACCAGTAAGCTACCGGTGGTGGCCTGGGCCAGACTGACCAGATCGTAAAAGGTGACGTAGCGGCTCCAGCCCTGGTGGATGCGGAACCAGCCGAACAGGGCCAGCTTGATCAGCACCACCCAGACGACCATCGAGCGGAAGACCCGCCACTGCTCGGGGCCAAGTTGGCCTTCGAAGCGGAGCCAGAAGCTGAGGTAACAGATCCCTACGAACAGGGGGGCAAGCTGCGCGAGCCAAAGGAGTTGCTGCCGGGCGCGCGGCCAGTGGCGCGCCGAGCGAGCGATTCGCCCGCCGACCGTCCCGCTTCGCTGCCTTCCAACGTCCACTTGGTCCAAAACGCGTTTCCTCCACCAGCACTGCCCAGACAGAAGGCTGCGTCCCTGCGAGACACGATCAACCCCCCGTTGGGTGCGGAAGCATGCGCCTGCAGGCGTTCTGATCCACAAGAAACACCATCTTGTGGAGGGCGAATGGAACTCCGGCAGGATCGGGTCGTGTAACTACCAGAAAACGCCACTCCGGGTCAACACGAGTGTGGGAGACGGTGTGGGCAGAATTGCCCGTGGCGATCTACGGCACCGGCGGCCAAGAAGACCGAAGAGGGCTCGGTTAGGGCTGACCGACCGTGCCGGAGCCACCCGATGGACCGCAATGAAAAACTCTGGCGGGCCGTTCAGTGACGGCCCGCCAGAGGTGGTTTAGCTTTCACCTTCCCTTCGAGACACGCCTATCCGGTCTCGGAAGGCGATTCGCCCTCGCCGCCGGCCACGGCTCCGACCGGCGGGTCTTTGGCGTGCTCGGCCGTGGCGTCGAAGAAGAGTTGCTTCTTTTCGCCCACGGTCTTGGTGCGAACGGTGATCGTATCTTTTCCCGCGAATTCGCCTTTGAGCAATTCCTCGGAGAGGGGGTCCTCGATGAAGTTCTCGATCGCCCGCCGCAGAGGCCGGGCACCGAAATCGATCTCCTTGCAGCCCTTCTTGACGACAAACTTCGTCGCTTCGTCGGTCAGCACCAAGGCCAGCCCGCGATCCTCAAGCCGCTCGCGCACCTTGGCCAGTTCGAGGTGGACGACATTGCTGAGGTCTTCCTCGGTGAGGTGCCGGAAGACGATAATGTCGTCCACGCGGTTGAGGAATTCGGGCCGGAAGACCTTCTCGATCTCGTCCTTAACCCGGGATTTCATGTTCTCGTAGGAGCCGTCGCCGGCGTTTTTCGTCGCGGCGTGCAAACCGAAGACGTCCTCGTTCTTGATCGCCTGGGCGCCGGCGTTGGTGGTCATGATGAGGATCGTGTTGCGGAAATCGACGTTCCGTCCGAAGCTGTCGGTCAACCGGCCCTCTTCCATCACCTGTAAGAGCATGTTGAAGACGTCACTGTGCGCCTTTTCAATTTCGTCCAACAGGACGACCGAATAGGGGCGGCGGCGAATCTTCTCGGTCAACTGGCCGCCTTCCTCGTAGCCGACGTACCCGGGAGGCGCCCCGACCAGCCGGCTGACGTTGTGTTTCTCCATGTATTCCGACATGTCGATCTGAATCAGCGAGTCGGGGTCGCCGAACATGAACTCGGCCAGCGTCTGCGCGAGGAAGGTTTTCCCGACGCCGGTCGGGCCGAGGAAGATGAACGAGCCGATGGGGCGGTCCGGGTCGCCGAGGCCGGAACGGGCGCGGCGAACGGCGTTGGCGACGGCGTGGATGGCCTCCTTCTGGCCGATGACGCGGGCGCCCAGGCGCTCCTCCATCTTCACGAGCTTGGCGCGCTCGCCCTCGAGCATCTTGGTCACCGGGATACCTGTCCACGCCGCCACGACCTTGGCGATGTCCTCTTCGGTGACTTCTTGCCGGAGGAGCGAAGGCAAACGGCCGGGATCGGCGGCCTTGCCGTCGACCGCGGGTTGTCCGGCGACCTGCGCGCTGATGTTCGCGAGCTTCTTCTCGAGGTCGGGGATCTTGCCGTACTG
>JABMRP010000708.1 GCA_013202535.1 Planctomycetota bacterium | reverse complement strand
GGTAGCTACGGTCGCCAGACCGTGGGATGCGCCGCTCAAACCACGGTCTGGCGACCGTAGCTACCCGTTTTAGCGGCACATCCACGGTCCGGCGACCGTAGCTACACGTCGAAGTGGCGCATCCACCGCCTTGACACCCCCACCGGTGGTGTTAGAATCCTCTTGGCTTCTTATGCTGGGGCGGTATTCCGGAATACCCCGTGGCACCGGTCATTTCGGTTTTCTCGTCCGTCGTGGTGCAAACCCGTATTGCTCGACGGAGAGACCTCCTATAATGGACCGTGAGAGATTGGACGCAGGCGCAACCGGCCGAAGGGGCTTTGGGCCCGGGACGAGAACTGATGAAATGCCAGAAGTGTGAAAACGCGGCCACCTTTCATATTACGGAGATCCAGGACGGCACTCCGATGGAATTGCACCTGTGCGAACAGCACGCGAGGGAGTATCTTGCCCCCTCCTCCGAAGGCGAAGACCATGCTCCCAGCAGCATGGCCGCGGTGCTGGCCCAGCAGATGGCCATCGGGCAAACGGCGGAGGATTTGGCTCGACTGGACCAGCGCGAGTGCCCGATCTGCGGAATTAGCTTCTATGAATTTCGCAGCAAGGGGCGTCTGGGCTGCCCAAACGACTACCTCTTCTTCGAGAAAGAGCTGAATCCGCTGATCCTGAATATCCACGGCGAAAGCGAACATCGGGGAAAGCAGCCCGTTCGATGTGCCGACGGTACCGAAGAGCGATCCCAATTGATTCGCTTGCGTAGAGAAATGAAGGACGCCGTTGCCGAGGAGAAGTACGAACGGGCGTCGGAACTACGTGACGAGATTTCCCGAATCTCGGGTGGTTCGATGCCCCCGAAGAAAGCCCCCGAAGACGACGCTTCCTCGGGGGAATAACCATGTGGGTGATGCTTTGAAACTCGATGACTTGACGACCACCAGCGGTGAATGGCTGCGGGGCTCCGGCCCCGAGTCGGACATCGTCATCAGCAGCCGGATCCGCCTGGCGCGGAATCTGGCCGACTATCCTTTCATCAGTCGGGCCAGCAACGAAGACCGCACCCACATCGAAGGGTTTCTGCGCGAGCATATCCTGCAAATCAAGGAATCGAGCGAGCTCCTGTACGTCGACGTCGAGGACCTCGAGAGCGTGGACCGCCAATTTCTGGTCGAACGCCAATTGATCAGCCGCGAACATGCCGAGAGCCAGGGCGCCCGAACCGTGGCCATCGACGGTGACGAACAGTTCAGCGTGATGATCAACGAGGAGGATCACCTGCGCATCCAGGTCATGCACAGCGGGCTGGACCTGAACAACGTCTGGGAGCAGATCAACCGAATCGACAACGTGATCGAGCGCCACGCGACCTTCGCCTACCACCAGAAGCTGGGATATCTGACGGCATGTCCGACCAACGTGGGCACGGGGATGCGCGTCAGCGTGATGCTCCATCTGCCGGCGCTGGTGCTGACGCGGCAGATCGACAAGATCTTCCGCAGCCTGCAAAAACTCAGTCTGGCCGTGCGCGGGCTCTACGGCGAAGGCTCGCAGGCGATGGGCGACTTCTACCAGATCAGCAACCAGATCACGCTGGGACATTCCGAAGAGGAATTGATCCGCAAGGTCGGCGATATCGTGCCGGTCATTATCGACTACGAGCGCCAGGCGCGGGACTTTCTCGTCCGCGAGAGCCACGAAAACCTGCACGATCGCATCAGCCGTGCCTACGGCATCCTCCGCACCGCCCAGACGATCAGTTCCGAGGAAACGATGCACCTGCTCTCCAGCGTGCGGATGGGCATCAACCTGGGGTTGATCAAGGGGCTGGAGATCCCGGCGGTCAACGAACTGTTCATCCACACCCAGCCGGCCCATCTGCAGAAGCTCAGCGGCGTGGAACTCGACACGGCCGACCGCAACATCGAACGCGCCCGCTACCTCCGCCGTCATCTCAACCAAAGCGCCGGACTGGACGAAGCGGACGAGAATTAGGCCACGGGTTTGTAGCTACGTTCGCCAGAACGTGGGCCGTGCATGGGCTGGCAATTGAACACATGAGGTGTGCCATGAAGACGGAAACAGTCAAAGACAATGCATCGTTCTTTGAAAAGGTATTCAGGG
>JABMRP010000707.1 GCA_013202535.1 Planctomycetota bacterium | reverse complement strand
CTCCAAAGGCGCCACTCCTTGGACTGCGGCGACTTGTCGCCGCTTTCTTTTTCCTTCAAGCTTCGCGATTGTGTCAGTTCGAACCGAGCCACCAGACGTTCCACTTCATCCAGTTGCAGCGAGTTGAGCCGGCCAAGCCGCTCGACAAGACGGGGCAGTCTCCGTTGCTGGTCGCTCATGGGCGAGGTTGTCCCGAGGGTTCAAAGAGTTGTATCCATGGCCAAACGTAAAGGAAAAGGAAAGCGATGACAAGTCACCGCACTCCAAAGGGGCTTGCCTATCTTAACGCCGTGCGGTTTCAAAATGCGCTGGGAACACCTTGGGCTGGAGCGGCGCTCGCTACGGTACGTGTGACGTCGGGTGAGAAGTGTCATTGTCTTTTCTCCTCGAAAGTCTGCCATCGGGCACGACCGCGATCGGCTGCCAACTCGAATCGTTCTTGACGAAGGCGGCGCACTTCACGAAAAGCCTTCCACGTTTGCCAGCCGCATGCCAATGCACCGGCGAGCATCAGGCTTGTGACGATGAACGCGCGAGGGACTTTCTCGTTGTCCAGGGCGATCTCTCCCTGCCACCATCTCACGAGACCGCTTCCCAGACCATACGTCCCCGCACAGAAGAACAGCGTGCCGGCCGCAAGCAGGGACGCTTTGCGCCGCTGCCAACGCTCCAGCCTGAAGAGTGCTCGTTCCGTACGTTCCACGTCGGGGCGAATGTGCGCGTCGCCCTTTGAATCGACAAAGACCGCATACGGACACAAGCGAACGAGAATCTCGACGCAACGCTTTACGTCATCCGCTCGAAGAAGCACGCGAGTCACGGTTCCCGCGGAGCGGATCCTGAGGCCTGTAGGTTTCGTGTCGAGCACTTCGTCAATCGCGTCGTACGGATACTCGCGCCGCGCCCAGCCGCCTCCCAGACGGATGTACTCTGGATGGAAAACAACACAGAACCGGAGCCGGAAGGCAACCGCTCGCCACGCCATTCGCAAGAGCCACAAGATAACCAGAATCTCGATGGCGACGGCAAGCCAAGAGGGGACTCGCTCCGCGATAGTGATCCCGCCGAATGCGACAGGTAGCACGATCGCCAGCGGAAATGCACCCAACGCAAAGACCGCCGCATACACGATATCGGAGGTCCTGATCCCGGCAGGTGTCTTGAAGACGATCTTATCCGCGGCATCTGGATTATCTGTCATGCTGCTAACCTCCCAGGCCACTCAAACCACCGGGGCGCCCCTTTTTTTAGTACCGCGCCAAATCCTTATCCTCCCCTTTCGGCCAGAGCGTCTTCGTCCAATCGCCCATCGAGGCGCTCATCATTCGCAGATCGCTGCCCACGGCGATGAACTGCATGCCCTGCTCGGCCCGTTGTAGCGCGGACTGCGGGTCCATGGCGTGAATGCCCGTGGGCGTGCCGACCTGACGGCCGACGCGGATGACTTCCTGCACCAGGGCCTCGTGCTGCTCGGGCGTCGGTTTGCCGCCGTCGGGCGTACGCATGTTGAATCGCAGGTCGTTGGGGCCGATGAAGATGGCGTCGCAGCCGGGCAGTTGGTAGATCTCCTCGGCGTTCTTTACGCCCGTGGGGCTTTCCGTTTGCAGGACCACGAGGATCTCGTCGTTGGCCCGTTCGTAGTAATCGCCCGCGGCGGCGGAGAAATTCATCGCGTGCATCCCGCCGCCCACGCTACGGTTACCCACCGGCGGGTATTTGGCCGCGGCGATGGCGATGCGGGCTTGTTCGACCGTATCGACCATGGGCACGACGATGCCCCACGCGCCGGCATCCAACACACGTTTGATGCAATAGTGGTCGCCCTCGGGCACCCGGGCCAGGGGCACGCACCCGGCGTCGGCCACCGCGGCGAAGATCATCGCCGCCTGATTCCAGTCGATCGGCGCATGTTCGATGTCGAGCGTGAGCCACTCGAACCCGCTTCGAGCCAGCACCCGGGTGGCGTGCAGATTCCCCAACGAGAGCCAGGTTCCAAACGACGGTTTTCCTTGGCGCAGTTTCTCTTTGACCGGGTTGGTTTTCATCGGGACGACGCTTCCTTTCTTGGGGAGTCTGTTTTGCCGGTGGAAGGGGTAGGAACCCAAGCCCAGTTTTTCACACCCCGCGTGGCGATGCAACCCCCTGGGGCAACCCCCTGGGCAACCCCTGGGGCAACCCCCTGGGCAACCTCCCGGCTCTTCCCCGGCGGTTTGCAGGGCGTGGTCCGAAGCGGTGGGAGGGTGTAGAATGGGGACTGTTTACAGTAGGGACGGCCACGAATTTTCACCCAGGGGGTGCTACCCCTGGGCTTGGGGGCGGTTGGTGAGAATCGAGAGGTTTTATGCCTGAATTCATTACGGTCGCGCGGGTGGGTGAGATTCCCGAAGGGCGGGGGCGGACGTTTGCCGTGGGCGGTCAGACGGTGGCCGTGTTCCGTGTCAACGGCGATTATTTCGCCTTGGACGACTTCTGCCCCCACATGGGCGCGTCGCTGGGTACCGGCGACGTATGCGACGGGGCCGTCGTGTGCGATCGCCATCTTTGGGCCTTCAATCTCAGCGACGGCGTCTGCCGCGAAGCGCCCACGATGAAAGCCCAAACCTTCGACGTCCGCGTTCAAGGAGACGAGATTCAGGTGGGAGTGACCACCGGCGCCGGATAACGCCCGCGGTGGCAGCGAATCCCACGTATGGCCCGCAAGACACCATGCCGCGGGTGGCTCAATACCCCCACTTGCGGGCTGTTTTTCCGCACGCCTTGTCCGAGTGGCCCGAGTACGTTACATTAAGATGTTTACCTTCGGACGATACCCCCCGGTTAGTTGCCGGTTCGATACAGATTGCCACCGAGGAAAAGGGCGATGAAGAAGAAGATCCATCCCGACTACGTCGAGACCAAGGTGACCTGCGGCTGCGGGAATTCGTTCACGACCCGGGCAACGAAACCGGAGTTGAAGGTCGATATCTGCAACGCTTGCCACCCCTTCTACACGGGCAAGCTGAAATACGTCGACGCGGCCGGCCGCATCGACACGTTCCGGAAGAAGTTCGGCAGTTCCGGGTACGCCAGCGTGAATCGGGCGAAGAAGGCGGGGGCGGAAAGTCCCGCGGTCGAGACCCCGGCAGTCGAGACCCCGGCAGCCGAGGCCCCGGCGGCCGAGGCCCCGGCGGCCGACGCCTAGTCGTCTGTCGAAAAAATCGTGTGCCACTGCTTGCT
>JABMRP010000706.1 GCA_013202535.1 Planctomycetota bacterium | reverse complement strand
CTTCGCCGGCGGCGAATCCGCGTCGCCCGCGGCGGAACCGGCCGTGCTGGGGATCGCGGCCGGGTATCCCAACGACGAGGGCATTGGCGAAGATCCCGCCGTGATCCTTTGCGAGGACTACGAGCTGCCGTCGATCGATGCGCTGAAGGACCGTGGGTGGAGGTGGAGCACGTACACGAAGGGCGTCTACCGGCTCTCGGCCGATCCGTCGCTGGCCTTTGGCGGTCGGCGGTGCTTGGTGAAGAACGCCATCGAAGGTGCCGAGGGTGCAATCATGCCCCGCGACATCACGGAGAACGGCCCGATCTACCACCGCGTCTACCTGAAGGTGCCCCAGGGCGCACCGAACGTGCGCGTGATGGGTATTAGGACGGGCTGCCCACATGGAAGGCCATCGGATCGGCGGGGATGCGCGGCGGCGAGGCGTACTATTGCGTGACACTGACGCTGCAGAACCGCGACGGGAAGTACCGGCCCGTGTGGTATCCGTATCATGCCGACCAGTTCGGGCCCTGGGGCAGCAACTGGCCGGTCGATGCGGAGGTGCCGATCAACCGGTGGTTCTGCATGGAGATCATGGTCAAGCTCAACACGCCCGGCCAGCGCAACGGGGAGATCCGTGTCTGGCAAGACGGCGCCGAAGTGTTTCGCCACACTCAACTGCCCATCCGTAAGGCCGACTCGGTCAAGATCCGCTCGGTTCATGACCAATGTCGGATTGACAGCAGGCGATTCACTGGCTCGACTCGGTTCTGGGTCGACAACCTTGTTGTGGCCAGCGCGTACATGCGGCGGAACTCTCAACATCCCCGCAATATGCCAGGCTCTGTGGTGAAGTGACAAGATGCGGCAGTGCGCTTGTCCGTGGTGTATTATGGCCAGTGTAGTCGGGTGATCGTCTGATCACGTCCGCTCCACGACGGTAGCCGCAGTGGTCTTCATAGGATGAACTATGAAACGGAGAACAAAGTGATGTGTGCTCTGACAAAGCTGGCACGGCAGGGTGCGCTTTGTTTGCTCGGGCTGGTGGTCGCGCCGCTTTCGGCGAGCGAGGGACCGATTGCTCATTGGACGTTTGACCGGCTTGACGGCTCGACCGCTCCGAATGTGGTCACTGCGGGACAATCGGCGATCGTCGACGGAGCCACTTCCGCAGCCGGCATCGAAGGCGGCGCGCTGGTCTTCGATGGGCGCGACGACTACGTGGCCCTCGGTGACTTTGGCGAAAACGATGCCGTAACGATCGCTTTTTGGATGAAGGGTCAAGATGTTGGAAGAGCCGACGATTGGCAAGGATTAGTCACCAGCGATGCCTGGGAAGAAGGGGTCTTCCACATCGGTATTCGTGCCGGCCGTATCGACGTCCATCTCCACCTGGGCGAGAGTCGCCGCAGCCGCTTACGGTCCCGGCCATTGAACAACGGCACATGGTACCATGTGGCCTTGGTGGCCGATCGCCAAGGGCGCATGATCCGGCTGATCCTCAATGGCCTTGAGGAAGACGTGGCCGATCATGGTGGTGAGTTGCCCAAGATCAAGCTCCTCGCCCAAGTCGCCGGCCGGGAATTCGATGGGAATCATTTTGCTCGCCATTTCCACGGAACGATCGACGACGTACGGTTCTATGACCGGGCACTGGACGAAGCGGAAATTCAGAGACTCTGCCCAGGTCGGCAGTCTCTCCTGGCACGCGACTCCCGCAATATCCGCACTGGTTTCCGCATTCCCGACGAGGGCTATTGCGACCAGCCATACGTTGTCATTACCAAGGACGGTAACTGGCTTTGCACGCTGACCACGGCGGGAGGCCACGAGGGAGCGGATAACTCACATGTGGTCTCGACCATCAGCGCCGATCAGGGCCGCACATGGTCGGAAATAGTCGAATTGGAGCCGGTCGACGGCCCCACGTCCGTCTATTCTCTGCCGGTCGTTGCCCACAACGGACGCGTCTACGTCTTTTATGACTACAACGGCGATAGTTTCCCCTGTCCCGGCCGTAGTGACTGTGTCGGGTGGTTTGTCTACAAGTACTCCGACGATCACGGGCGGACGTGGTCCAAGGAGCGTTATCGCTTGCCCATGCGGATGACGGCGGTCGACCGGACGAATACATTCCAAGGTAAGGTGCAGATCTTCTGGGGAATCGGCAAGCCGATATCAGTCGACGATACGATGTTCTTTGCTTTCAGTAAGTGCGGCAAGTATCTGATCGACCGGTGTGAACAACGGGGCCATCGCGTCCGATGCGTCGAAAGATCGAGTCGAAACATACCATCTGGCATCGCGGTTCGCATCTCACGTCGTCGCATCCGCGTACGCCAACGCGAGCCAGCCGACGGCGAAATCCTCTTCCCAATCGACAAACGCACCTGCGGAACCGACCGCCGGACGGCCAAGATGATGGCCGAGGACCTCGCGGCCGCGCGACGCAAGTGGCTGGCGGAATCAAACGGAGATCGTGTAAAGCGCGAGAAGTCCGACTTCCTCAAGTACGTCGATTCCCAGGGCCGCTACGCCGACTTTCACTCGAATCGGCACACGTTCATCACGAATCTATCGCTGGCCGGTGTCTCGCCGCGGGAGGCGCAGGAGCTGGCCAGGCATAGCGACATACGTTTGACGATGGGCGTTTATTCGCACATTGGGTTGCAGGATAAGGCGAGGGCGATTGGGAGGTTGGGTGATGGAGGGGTATCCGCTTAACTACAGGGCTTGGCGCCGGCAGCAGGCCAGCAGCCACCGAAAGGGGCAATCTCGGCAGCCGAGT
>JABMRP010000705.1 GCA_013202535.1 Planctomycetota bacterium | reverse complement strand
GCGATCCGCGGCGGGGCGTGGTCCGACCGACCCAAGTGGGCCGGGGCCGAATGTCGCTGGGGATACCCGGAATTCCAGAAAGTGTACAATGTCGGCTTCCGCGTTGTCGCCCGAGACAACGACGTGGTGTTGACCGAGAGAAACTCACCCGAGGTAAATCGATGAGGAAGCGTGGCGGTAAGGTGGCATGTTGCTTGATGATCTGGGGGTGCGTCGCACTTCTTCTCCCGTGGATGAGCGGTTGCGGCGGTTCGACATCCGAGTCGAGCCCCGAGGTGAAAGTTGACAAGGCCCCGATCGGCGATGGCGAAGTCACGACCCCCGAGGCGGTGGTCGGCGAAGCCCCGATCGACGATCTCCCCGTAGCCACCGCCAGCGAAGGTGATTGGCCCTGGTGGCGCGGACCGGGGCTCAGTAACATCGCCGCGGCGAATCAGGATCCACCCCAAGTGTGGAGCGAAACGGAAAATGTTCGCTGGCGTGTGAAACTGCCGGGCCGGGGACACGCGACTCCGTGTCTCTGCGGCGATCACATCTATGTGCCCTCGGCCGACAAGGAACAAGAAGTCATCTGGATGCTCTGCATCGACCGCGACTCGGGCGACCAACTCTGGCGGACGGAAGTGTGGCACGGGGCGCTGCCGAAGATTCACAAGAACAACTCCCACGCCTCGGCCACGCCTGCCTGTGACGGCCAACGAGTCTACTTCCCCTACCAGACCGACACCGACGTGCGGCTGGTCGCCTTGGATCTCGATGGGCAGATCGTTTGGAACGAAACGGTCGCGCCTTACAAGTCGGTGCAAGGCTACTCGGCTTCGCCCGCGCTGTACAAATCGGCGGTGATTGTGCCGACCGATGGCTCGAAGCCGAACAAGCTAACGGCCCTGCACCGCGAGTCGGGCAAGATTATCTGGCAGGTTCCGCGGCCGGACAACACCGAATGCTATGCCTCGCCGCTGGTCGCCCGGGTTGCCGGCCGCGAGCAGCTTTTTATCATCGGTCCCGACAAGACCCGAAGTTACAATCCCGACACGGGTGCCCTGCTTTGGCAGTGTGATGGGCCAACGACGTATAACGCGGCCACCGTCGCCTTCGGCGCCGACACGATCTACGCCACGGGCGGTTATCCGGGCAAGGCCTTGCTGGCCATTCGGGCCGACGGATCGGGCGACGTGACCGAAACGCACCTGACCTGGAAGAGCGATAAGAAAGCCGGTTACGTTTCTTCGCCCCTGTTACACAACGGCCTGCTCTACGCGGTCAGCGACTCCGGTCTGATGCGCGTCTACGACGCCGTCTCGGGCGACGTACACGCCGAGCGCGACCTCGATGCCAAGTTCTACTCGTCACCCGTTCTCGTCGGCGATCGGATTTACGTCTTCGACCGCGAGGGGAAGGGATACATCGTCAAGGCCGGACACACGATCGAAGTTCTGGCCGAAAACGGCCTGCCCGACGGCGCCTTCGCCACGCCCGTCATCTGCGGCGGGCGAATCTACCTGCGAACTTTGGGCGATTTCTACTGCCTGGAGAAAGCGGCGGTCGACAGATAAGTTTCCTGTTCTTCCCTACCGGCCCTGTGCCGGTAGGGAAGGAGTGAAAGTGGCGCTGTCCAACTAATAGGGGAAAAGGGATATGTCTCGAAGGACTCTCCAATCTGCGTGCGTTCCCGCGATCGGGCTCTTGCTGCTGTTCGCGTTTTCCGTCGCGGTTTTGCGGGCCGAAGAACCGGCCCTGCTCGAACAGCCCGACATGGACCAGATCGTGCAGGCGGTCTGGAACGCCGAGTACGGGGAACTGGCCGGTCAGATCGATAAGCTGAAAAACTGGAAAGGTATACCGCGCGACCGTCTCGCGGCCGAAACGCTCGATGCACAAGCGCTCGTGTCGCCGGAGGACAAGGACCCGCTGGATATCGTCCTGCGAAGAACGATCGCGCTGCTGCATTACTTTGCCAAGCAGAAACGTGTTGACGCGTCTCTGTTGGGCCGCTTCCTGGCGCAGTGGAAACAACTCTCCGGCGAGGCCGAGTCGACCTCCGATACCGGCGCACGGCGGGAACTCTTCACCCGCGTATGCCAACTGCGGCGAGACATCGCCCTGGCCAATCCGCTGCTCGATTTCGATGCGATCGTCTGCATGCTCGAACAGCCGGGCGACGCGCGGATTATCGAGCAGGCGCGGGCAAGTTGGGGAGGGCACGCCCGGGGTGGAGGGCCCATCATCATCCGCGATTTCAAGTCGCAACCGACAATCGAAAAGCCGTTGGCCGGCGTCGCCGTGACCGAGGGGCCATGGAAGGACAAGGAACTGACCGGACTCTTTTCGGGGTTGGAATTGACCTTCGCCGCCGACCACCTACTTTTCGCCGCGACCACCGATTCCGACGTCTGGCGCATCTTTCGGTTCGATCTGAACGACCGGCGGTTGGTACAACTGACCGACGGGCCGTGGGACGATTTCGACCCCTGCCTGTTACCCTCGGGGAGAATTGCCTTCACCTCGACCCGGCGCGGCGGAATCGGCCGATGCCTGCTCCCCTCCAAGGCATTGACCTATACGCTCCACTCGATGGACTCCGACGGTTCGGACATTATCCCTTTCAGCTACCACGAAACCAACGAATGGCAGCCGAGCGTAACGCACGAGGGGATGCTCGTCTACACGCGGTGGGACTACCTGGATCGCTGGTGGGCTTCGGCGCATCATCTATGGATGAGCTTCCCCGACGGCCGCGACCCGCGAAACTTTCACGGCAACTACCCGATCCCCTGGTCGGCCTTTCGCGAAGACACGCAGCCGGAACATTACGGGCAGAACCAGTTGGCCAACGGGCGCGTGTTGCGGCCGGACGTGGAGATCTCGTTCCGTGCCGTTCCCGGTTCGCCGAAGATCACGGCAACGGCCGTGGGCCACCATCAGGGTTTTTCCGGGAGTCTGGTGATCGTCGACCCGCGCATCCCCGACGACGGCAAAATGGCCCAGGCCAAGCGAATTACGCCGGAATACCCGTTCCCCGAGGTCGAGCCCCAGGGTCTCCACGCTTACGGCACGGCCTGGCCGCTGAGCGATGACTTCTACCTCTGCAATTTCAATTTCGGGCTCTATCTGTTGGACCGCTTCGGCAATCGGGTCGTCGTCTACGATCCGGGCAAGGGGCCTTATCGGCTGCGGGATCCGTTCCCCCTGCGACCGCGGCCCACTCCGCCGGCGATGCCCGTGCGCACCTGGCAAGGCAATCGCGCCTCGCTGCCCGATCATCGCCGGGCCACGATCAAGATAATGAACTGCTATGTCGGCGACATGCCGCTGCCCGAGGGGACGAAGATCAAATGGATGCGGATCGTCCAGGTCATTCCGCAATTGCGCACGCAGATCAACGGGCAGGTGATCCGGTACATGTCGTTCTTCGACGAGTCGCTGGGCCGTATCCCGCTGGGGGTTGTGCCGGTGGAGGACGACGGCAGCATCTATTGCGAAGCGCCGGTGGGCAAGGCGATCTACTTCCAACTGCTGGACGAAAAGGGGATGGCCGTCCAATCGATGCGGTCGGCCACTTACGTCCACTCGGGCGAGCAGATGAGTTGCGTCGGTTGCCACGAGAACAAGTGGGAAGCTCCCCCGTTGACGCTCAGCGCCAAGGCCTTCAAACGGGCTCCGTCGAAGATCGCTGCGGAGGTCGATAGCGGTATTTACCCCTATAACTTTTACAAGCTCGTGAAGTGGCCGGTGTTCGACAAGAAATGTGTTGGCTGCCACGAAAAACATCCCAAGGCGCCCGACATGAGCTACAAGTCGGTGGCCAACAACCAGTATGCGTTCGGCCTGCCGGGCGAAATCGGCATGCGGATGCTCGGCATCGGCGGTTCCCGGACCACGCCAGGGAGATTCGGCGCCCGCGCGTCGGGGATGATGAAGTCGCTTCAGACCAAGGATTACCACAAAGACCTTGATATGTCGGACGACGATTGGCGACGGCTGACGCTCTGGCTCGATCTCAACTCCAACGAACTCGGCTGGATCGGCGAGGACATGGAAGAAATCGAAGCCCAGAGACGCGGCGAGGACGTCTGGCCACTGATCGACGTCGATCGGGGGAATCCGACGGGGGTGGAAAACGACTACCCCGTCGGTTCGGCAGGAACGCCCTGATATTTGGTTCATCAGGAAGCCCTGGAGAGGGTGCCTGGGGTCGAGTTGCGAGGAACGAGCGACGAGCCCCCAGATCGCGACGAACTGGGGGCTCGCTGCGTTCGACTCCAGGCACCCACCACCGTTTCTGGAATTCCCGGATACGCACGAAAAAACCCCGGCCCGGCGACGAGACAATGCCCGCCGGTCGGACCGGGGTCGGGAGGAGGAGTACGCTACGATTTCTCTTGCGCCGTGTTTCCTACGCCGAGGCGCCGGTCGGTTCGCGGCGGGCACTGCGTGTGGAATTGTCGGTCTTGAATCGGGCAACCAGATCGCGGAGCCCGGAGGCTTGCGCCCCGAGTTCCTCGCTGCTGGAGGCCATCTCTTCGCTGCCGGCGGCCGCCTGCTCGGTGATCTGGGCGATGCCCTG
>JABMRP010000704.1 GCA_013202535.1 Planctomycetota bacterium | reverse complement strand
GATTCTCATCGACCTGAAACAGCCGGCCCTCTCTTACCGATTGACCGCCGAGTAGATTATCGTCCAGCCCGCCGACCCCACGGACCCAGAAGCGGAGTTCCAGCTTGCGGACGTTGGTCATTAAGGAGTCTTGGCGATCGTTGATGAACGTATAGAACACCCGAATCCACGGCTGGCCGCGCCAGGCATGAATCCGCGCGACGTAACGAAACATCTTCGAGTCGCCCGTTTCGGCGGATGGTGAGTTGTGCCAGCCCTCGACGCGGATACAGGCCCGCACCGGACCGGACTGCTCGATCGTGACCTCGGCCGGATGTGCCGCGGGAAAGTACGATCGCTTTTCCCCGTCTTGAAGAATCACGCCGTCCGCACCGCAGTTGATGGTCAGCCGGCGGTCGGCTTGCCGCCCGTTGGTGCCGGCGGTAAGCCACGCCTCACCCTGGGGAAAGAACCGCTTCGGATCGTACTCAAGCCGGACCGGACCCGGCTCGATCGTCACCTTGCCGTCCGGCTGCCGGGTGACACGGATCGGCTTCTCGATGGCTGCGCGTCGGACCGCCGAGCCGTAGCGCAAGGTAACGGATTTCTTCTCGTTGGCGGCCAGATCGAGCTGAAAGTCGAGCAGTAGCCAACGCACGGAGCCGTCTGGCCAGCGGGCGAGCGGCTCGGTCTGCACGGGAATCTCATTGCCGGCCGCATCGAACAAGGCCGTGGCCCGATCGTCGAGAAGGGCGCCCCGCGCGAAGGGGATCCCCGACGTGACTGGCCATTGAGTCCGCGCGACGCCCGACGGTTCTTCGACGGTCAAAGGAACCTCTCCGGCCGGCGCCGCCGGTGAAAACGGGGCCACCATCACAGCGGGCATGGAGAAAAGCACCACAATCATCCATCGCCACATGGGTCCATCTCCTCGCTTGGAGCTTGCCGGCCGAAAAGGCGGAAACGCCGACGTTGATCACATTCTACCGCGGCGTCGGGTGTGGAACAAGAATCCGAATGGAAACGGCGTATCGCTTCTGCTGTATTTCTGATCTATACTGGGACGCTGTGCCGCCGGCAGCAAGGAACGCCGTGTCGCGAAACTCTGTAAAGAAGGAGACCGAGCAGTGCAAAACGTGATCAAGACTTCGTGCTTTGGCCTTTTCCTCGTGTTGGTCACGGCGGCGGTTTTGAAAGCCGCCCCAAGTGATTGGGCCGAAGGGTCGGCCGCCCGGACCGACGGGGCCACGCGAGACTACTACAATCGGGCCGGGCTGTTGGAGTGGAGAAATTTCATGGGCGATTGGCGGGACGCTCTGGACAAGCCGCAGGGCGACCGGCCCTATGCGACGGAGACGGTTAAGGACGACGACTCGGAAAAGACCGTCGAGTGGGACGTTACGCCGCTGGTGCGTGAGTGGCTCGACGGTAAACACCCAAACCAGGGGTTCTTTCTGCGGGCAGTCAATAGCAGCGGTACGATCGTGTTCCGCAGTCGCCAGTGGGATCAGGCCGGCCAACGTCCCAAGCTCGTTGTCGTCGGTGCAAAGGGTTCCGTGACGCTTGATCCCCGGGCAGATACCTATCTTGCCGCATCCACGTATCGCAGCCACGGCAGGATCGAGGAACTGCGGGTCTCGGGGCAAGCGAACCATGCCTTGCTGCGGTTCGACCTGTCGCCCGCCGAAAAGCTGGGGACCAACGTTAGCGCCAAGCTGCGACTGGTCACAACGAAGCAATACGGTCATGCCGCGATCGGCGTCTTCCGCTGCTCGCAGGGCCATGACCTGCCACCTTCCGCGCCCGCCGAAGGCCTGGCCGCGAAGTACCCGGGCGACAAGGGAATCTCGCGGAACCCGGATGTCTGCTTCTTTTCCGACTTCGAGTCCGTAGCGTGGGCCGAGCGATGGACGCAAGCTGCGCCGATGGAGATGATCGACACGGTCGACCGCGATCCGGCCCGGAAGTTCGAGCCGTTTCAGGGAAAGGCCCTGCGGTCACGACTCGCCGAAGGCTCGAATACGGCGCTGAACACGTTG
>JABMRP010000703.1 GCA_013202535.1 Planctomycetota bacterium | reverse complement strand
TGGTAACCCTGGTGACACTGCTGGCGGTCCCGCTGATCTCGGCCGACACCGTGGCCCAGGCCCCTGCCCCGACGCCTGCCCCAGCCTGGAACACGCCCCAGCCGGCACCGGACGTGGCTCCGGCTCCGGAACTCAAGCGAATGGAGTGGAAGGGGATTTTCGCGGATCGCCGGGAGCGGCGTAATGCTGGCATTACGTTCTTCAGTGTCCGTGCTGCGCTGGCCGAACTACAGGCGTCCGGCGCGGTGACTGAAGATATGTCCTCTGAGGTGGTCAGTCTGACCGTCATGCAGCACTTGCGGGCCCAAAACCCAAAGGCATTTGAGGACGTCGACTGGGACGCCTTCTTCGAGTGGATCATGAAAATCATTGAGATGATTATGAGCTTCTTCGCTGACAACAGTACGATCAACACGCCCTCGATCGCCGCGGTCCTGCCTGGACCGAGCGGAGGTGCCGTGGTCCCTTTCGTGTGGACCGCGGCATAGGAGGACACGGCCATGAGACGACTACGCACTATGTCGCGTTCACAGTGGCGACAAGCCGGCCGGCGGTTATTGGCGGCAGTGGCGGTGACGGCCTTGACGTTGGTAGCTGTGGGCTTTTTGCTGGGAGGGATTTGCTGTGGACAGGCGTTGACGATCCAGGTCCCGCCCCAAAACGAGCCGTATACGCTAATCTATGCCCAGGCAATCGGCGAGGCCAAGAACCACAACTGGCGGATTCAGACGCCTTCGGGCGCTTGGTCGACAGAGGTAGTCAGGGCCAGCGAATCGAACGACCTGATTGCGTTCACGGGTCCACCGGGGCCATACACGGTCTTTTGCTTCGCCAATCCCCTGGACTGCAACGGTGCTCTTCTGGCCCAAGCCATGGTGACGATCAAGGGGGCGTCGCCCCCACCGGACCCTTTGCCCCCACCGCCGCCGTCGAACTTAGTGGCGGTGGTGATCGTGGAGGAGTCATCGACCCGGACACCGCAACGGGCGGCGGTCCTGTTGAGCAGCTCGTGGCGGACGTACCTGCGTGGCCAGAAGATACCGTTCCGGTTGGTCGACCCGGATGTACTCGACCAGACGGACAATGCCCCGTCGGACCTGTTGCCAAGCCTGACAGCCGCCCGAGCGACCCCCGGCCCCGACGTCTGTTTCGTTGGCGCCGACGGTAGCGTGTTGGCCGTGCCGCTGCCTGATTCGGTCGAGGCGATGATGGTGCTGCTGAAGCAGTACGGGGGTGAACCATGAGCGACCAGCCAACCTACTCACACGCCGGACGGCAATACCGAAGGGGCTGCCTGCCGCGTACCGCCACGGCCTGCGGCGATGGGACGTACCGTGTTTTCGGCGACGGCACGCCGCCGGTGCTCGACCCGAAAGACTGGCCCGAGCACGCGAAGTCGATGGAGGAGCACGTCCCGCATGTCATCGATCAAGGCAGCCAGGGATCGTGTTGTGGTTGTGCGGGCGTCGGCGCGATGATGCTGGCCAGGAGTGTTTCCGGTCAGGATACCGTTGTACTATCTCAGGCCAGCCTCTACGCGCTGGGCAACGGCGGTCGTGACGGCGGCATGGCGATCGACGTGTGTCTGCGGCACCTGATCGATACAGGGGCCAACCCGATCGACGTGATTGACCAGTACGACTGGCAGGGCTTCTACCGCCGCCCCCGCTGGTCCGACGACTGGCGGGAATCGGCCAAGCGGTATCGGTGCATTGAAGCCTGGGACTGTCCCGATTACGAGGCGGCCGTGTCCGCTGTGCTGCACGGCTTCCCGGTCGTCTACGGCACGGATGGCCATGCCGTCGTGATGATCGGCTGGGCAGAGAAGACCGGGCACATCGATCTCAACTCGTGGGGCCGTGACTGGGGCGAGAACGGGATCGGGCAGTGGGCATCGGAGAGAGCCGTGCGACGGCAGTTGCCCGGCTACGGTGCTTGGGCGCTGCGAGTGGCAACCGATCCTAATAACGATGGCGATATTTAGTAGGTAATTACATGGTTAGTAAACGAGTCGTTGAGATGACGGGCCAGCGTTTCGGTTTTTGGTGGGTGCTTGGTTTGGCACCAAAGACTACTGGTCATTGCGCATATTGGTATTGTCTGTGCGACTGCGGAACAATCACGATCGTTAGGGGAACCAGTCTTCGCCACGGACACTCTCTGGGGTGTGCAAAATGTCGTACCGCCGCACTCAAGGAAACGCACGGTCACACATCTGGAGGCAAACAAAGCAGAACATGGCAGAGTTGGAGTCTCATGCGGCGACGATGTTCGAGTCCGTTGGACGCATTTTACCAAAACTACGGAGGGCGAGGCATCTCCGTGTGCGCGGAATGGACGTTGTTTGAGAACTTCCTCGCTGACATGGGCGAAAAACCAGACGGCATGACCCTGGAACGCATTGACAACGATGGACATTACGAGCCGGACAACTGCCGCTGGGCGACTCCAAAAGATCAAGCCAGGAACCGCCGCAGCAATCGCCTGTTGGAACATGATGGCCAAACTTCCGTTATAGCGGAACTCGCCGAAGAACACGGCGTAGCAAGCGGGACCATACGCAAAAGACTTTCTATGGGTTGGTCGGTTGAACGAGCTTTGCACCAACCTGTGTGTGCAAACGCTTCTAACGGGGACGTGAAAGGAGCGTGACATGCCTGGACGAATGGCGAGAATACTACAGACCGGGATGGATGAAAACGCAGCCATCTTGCAGCGTGGGATGGATCAGAACGCGGCTATCGTTGCTAAGGCGATGGCCGAGTTGGTTGCGTCTGTCGTTCCGTGGGGCAAGATCGGGCAGCGGTTCCTGGACGCCGGGGAAATCCGCATCGAGTGTGACGTGACAGGGATGAAGGCTGACCCGGACAAGCCAGGGAAACTGCCCTGGCCCGTTGAACTGCTTGACAGCCTGATCGGGGACGCGGCGATCGTGATCCCGATCCCGCCGAAAAAGACGGAGGCAGCAAAATGAGTGAAGCTATCTGGGAATGTTGGTCGCCGGTTATGCAGGCTGGATTTGCCGCCTTCTCGGTGATTCTGCTTGTCATCATCGTGTGGTTGATAAAGCAGCTCCTCAAGGTGCTGGGGGACAACAACGAGGTGCTGGCCGGCAATACGGCGGCGATCAAGGCGGTTGTCGATAGTGCCACGGATACCAAGGTGCTGATGAAGGAAATTCGCGACCAGCTCCTCCAGCGGCCGTGCCTGATGCCGGAGGAAGACCCATGAAACCCCCAAGCCCCAGCCTGCACGACGCCGAGTTCAAGGTCTTCGACAGCCTGTGTCAGAAGGACAAGCCGGACCTCGCGCTGCGTGGCCTGTGGCCGATCAAGTGCTTTGGATTCAAGGAGAAGCCGGGACCCCACGATCCCACGCCGACCGACGACGTGATCGCACGATGTGCCGCCAGTATCCCGCTGGGCGGGGCGGCGTATTTCGAGCTGGAAGCGGTGTGGCCGTTACGGAAATTCGAGAACAATGAGTGGGTCGTCGATCGCGAGAACCTGGCGCGCATGACCAACGCGATGACGGTCGCGCAGGCCCATAAGCCACCGGGCACGTTGGTCGGTTTCTTCGACGGGTTCCCGCCACGATTCCAGGACGCCGCCGCGAAATCCTATAGCAATGTCCGCAGGGTCCATCACCGGGAGTTGGCGCGGCAACTGGCGGGTTTGACGGATGTTGTTGATGCTTGGTTCCCGTGCTGGTACGTCGGCGAAGCGGTGGCACAAGACATCGACCTGTTCTGCGACTCCGCCCTGATTATGCTCTCGGTGGCCAGACAGTGCGCGAAGCCAATCTACGCATTCCTGAGCCCGCAGTACGGGGGTACAAACGTCGTGTCGGCCCCCTACTGGCAGGCCCAATTGGTGTTTTGCCGACAGCACGTTGACGGTGCTGTGATCTGGGGATTTCCGAAAGAGTCATGGGACGACAGCGCGCCCTGGTGGCGGGCGACGAAAGAATTTATGTCCGACCACGGGCTCGACAGGCCCGTGCCGGCTCCGTTTGTTGCGGGTACAGGGAGCCAGAAATGACAACGATGTACGCGACAGCGGCGGGAGCTGGCGGCAAGACTGGCGTCGACTGGGACAACGCCTTTGGCGCGGCCGAACTCTACGACGACATTGAGGACAACAGCGAGGCCGGAGACATCTACTACGTCTATAGCGGCACGTACACGCTGGGCGAGGCAATCAATGCGTCGGCTCGAAACGGGACCGCCGCCCTGGCCATCGAGATCATTGGTGTTGATTCCACGGCGAACGAGCCTCCGCTTGCTACCCAGTGGGCTTACGGCGACGATAGGCCGCTGCTGGAGTTCGGAGCCAACCAGTTTTTGCTGGGCGACTATTGGGTGTTGCAAAATCTGCGGTTTACCACGGCGCATGCCAACGGTTTGCAGGCCGACGACTGGAACACTGTATACAACTGCAAGGGTCAGCAGACCAGCGGCACGCCCAACTATGAGGTCTTCACGCTCGATGATTTTTCGCGGCTGATTTCCTGTGAGGCCAGTGGAACGAATGCCAATGGATTCGTGGTCGGCAGGTATTCCTCGGGTGTGCGACTCTACGCCCACGACTGCCTGACGGGATACGTGGTCGAAAAGGCCAGCACCTATCACGACTGCATTGCGGACACCTGCACGGGGACCGGGTTTACGCTTCTGAACACCCACGCATTCGTGACCATTTCCAACTCAACCATCTATGGCTGCGCGAAGGGGTGCTATTCGTCCGGGGCGTTTTCACACTTGGTTCTGCTGTCGAACATCTTCTCCACCAACACGATAGGTGTTGAGCTGGGGGCTGCCTCGACGGGCCTGATTGTTGATTACAACAACTGGCACGATTCCGGCACGCCGGCAGTATTGAACGTCACGCAGGGCCCCAACGCCACGACCCACGATCCGCAGTTTGTCGACGCGGCCGGCGGGGATTTTCGACTCAAGGGGGGCTCGCTATGCCGCCGTGCCGGAATGCCGTTGACGCTCGGCATGGGAGGCAAAACCATCCCGACAGCACAGGGCGTGTATCCAAACTACGGGGCCTTCGGAAGCTGGTGAGGTAAAATCATGGCAATACAATCATCGCCTCTCGGCGACTTCGTGGAAGACGCAACCGTTCGCATCTACTTCAGGACAATAGATGCCCTGCGGGCTCCGGTTGCTCCCTCGTCGGCCTTCGATAATGCCGACGTGAGGATCTACAAGGACG
>JABMRP010000702.1 GCA_013202535.1 Planctomycetota bacterium | reverse complement strand
TCATTTTTCTGGCAGCTTCCTCGCGACATCTTGCGTTGGGGACGTGGGTGCGGACAACGTTGCCCAGACGTTCGGCCGTATACTGCAGCCGGTCAAGCGTCCGAAAAAGGGGACAGGCACCGTCGGCAAACCGAAAACATCTGCAAAAACGCTTGCCACGAGGTGCCTGTCCCCCTTTTTCACGGCGCACCCCAATGGCCCGGCCGAAAAAGGGGACAGGCACCGTCGGCAAACGCTCCAACTACTTCAGAACCGGGCTCCCGACGGAGCCAGTCCCCATTTTCGGACTCCCGTGTTTATAGGTTGAATATGGCAATGAACGGAAAAGAACGTATCGCCGCCGCCATGCGCCGCGAGCCGGTCGATCGCGTGCCGGTGATGTGTCAGCTTTCGATGGGACACTACCTGCTCAACACGGATGTCTCGCCGGTCGACCTCTGGTTTACCAGCGAGGGGTTCGCCCGGGCGGCGGTCACGTTGCAGCGGCGATACGAGTTCGACGGCATCTTGATCAATCTTCCCGGGCGCGATCCGCGGTGGATGCGCCACGTCGATCGCATCGAGGCGGCCGGCGACGGCGGCCAAACGGTCCATTTTCGTTGCGGTGACCGGGCCGATTGTCCGGCCGACGACAACGTGCAACACACACGCGCCGGGGGAAACCGCCGCCCGACGCTCGATCGGATCGAGCCCGACGAACTGTTCTACGACGATCCCCATTGTCTGGGCGGCCTGAAGTATCCGTTCTACTTTGGGCTGGAACCACGCCGGCCCGATCGCGGCGACTACTGGCCCGATTACTTCTTCCGAACGATCGATCGCGTACTCGAAGAAGTCGGCCCATCGGTCTCGGTCCACAGCGAGGTGTTTTCGCCGTGGACGCAGTTGCTCGAACTGCTGGGTTACGAAGAGGCCCTGTTGGCGACCCTTGATGATCCCGGCAAATGCCACGCGATTCTGGAAGCCTACACTCGCGGTACGGTCGATCTGGCCGTTCGGCAAGCGCGGCGCGGGGTCGATGCGGTGCTGATCTCCTCGGCGTTCGCCGGCGCCGGGTTCATCTCACCCCGGCAATACGAACAGTTTGTCCTGCCGGCCGAACGCGAGGTGGCCGCGCGGGTGAAAGACCAGCGAGTGAAGGAGCACAGCGTGCCGGTCTACACGCACACCTGCGGCGAGATCGGCGACCGGTTGGAGATGATGGTTGCCACGGGCATCGACGGCATCGATACGCTCGATCCGCCGCCGCTGGGGAGCGTCGATCTGGAAGACGCCAAGCGGCGAGTCGGGGATCGGGTGTTCTTCAAGGGCAACGTCGATCCGGTCCATACGCTGTTGAAGAAGTCGAGCCGGCAGGTTCTCGACGACGCGACGTGGCGGCTCCAGGTGGGAAGCCCCGGCGGCGGCTACATCCTCAGCAGCGCGTGTTCGGTCTCTCCCCGCGTACCGCCGGAGAATCTCGCGGCCCTGGTCGAGGCGAGCCGGGCGTTCGGGACGCCCGTGCGGTGATCTACTTCCGCTGCTCGACGGCCTTCACGCGGATATTGCGAAGCGCGCCGGTCGTGTGCCATGTGGCGATGCCGAACGGCAAACACGGGTCGACTTCCCAGTAGATCGAAAACTGGTGCTCCTCGCGGGCCAGATCGATAATCTTCCGATCATCGATCCAAGCCGAAACGTTCTTCTCGGTCACCCGGAGGCGGATGCGATACCATTTCTTCTGCTCAAACTCGACGTACTGACACGTCTGGTTCTCGACGGCCGGCTCGCCGTCGATGCTCGAAAGCCCGACGACTTCGCCCCCCCAACCGCCGAGGACGAGCGTCAGGGCGTCGTCTCCGACGGGAAAGGTCATGCCGCAGAAGAAGTCCTGGCCGTCGACGCGCATGCCCTCCAGCGCGACTTCATAGTTGACCGTGGGAAATTTTCCCTTCCACCGCATGCCCGTGGCCGGACTGCCCTTCTCCAGCAGCACGCGGCCCTTTTCGACCCGAACGCGGCCATGTTTCTTGAAGTCGTATTTCTCGATCACTTCCCATCCGCCGAGCGTCTTGCCATCGAAGAGGTTCTTCCACGCCGTCTTTTCGCCCGATTCGTCCGGCTCCGCGGCACCGCCAACACAAGGCAGCAGCGTCAGCAAAAGAAAAGGGGCCAGGACCCTATTTGGTATTATAGGCACAATTCTACTACCTGCTATTGCCTTGCCTTGTTCGAGGGCTGGAACTTTCGTGGCCGCCCGCGGGGAGCAAGGGTTGAAGTTAGATTCAGTTGCTCCGCAACCTGGCGCGCCCAAGGCTTGCCGCCCAGCGGACTGCCGCGGTTGATGCTTCGTCGCACGGCCGCCTGTTCCGATTCCGTTTGCGGGTCCTCGACATGAGATTTCCATTTCTCAGGGCGGGCAAGCGGCCACGACGACAACAGTCGCTTCTGTGAAGCCGTGCCCCGGCGATATCGCCAGAAGCTCGACCAACGCCACCGGTCCAAGTCGTCAACCAGATTGGCTCGGAGCGGGTTGCGCTCGACGTACCGAACGACCTGGTAGAAGTAATCGTCCGTCTCGACCGGGAACGACTTGAAGCGACCTTGATAAACGTGCCCCTCTCCGACACGATGCTTGTTTCGCTGCCATCGGGCGACGTGCGTGACGGTCAAACGCTGCATGAACGCCGCCAGATCCCCGTCGTGCTCCGGCCAAAGCACCATGTGCCAATGATTCGGCATCAAGCAATAGGCACAGATCCGCATCGGCCGAATTTGCAGCGTTTCTTCCACGATCCGTTCAAACGCAAGGTAATCCCCATCGCCGTCAAAAATGCGCATCCGTCCCACACCACGGTTCAAAACGTGGAAGACCATCCCTCCGGGTGCAATCCTGTTTGGTCGAGGCATATCGCGGTTGTAGCCGATTTTGGCCGGCCGATCAATAGCCTATCTTACCAAATAGGGTCCTGGCCCCTTTTTGTCGTGGCGGTTGCATCGAACGAAACGAGCGGCTCGGCAATATCACCGACCGAAAAGTTCTCGGTGAAAATCCGCTTGATACGATCTTGCGCCGCCGTGCTGCTGCTCATGGGCAGACCTCTTCGTATAGTAGCCATCTCGCTCCGCGAGATGTAGCCTTCCGTATAGCAGCCATCGAAGAACCATGGTTTTTGGCTACATCTCGCGGAGCGAGATGGCTACTATACACTTCGCCGTGCAGTATACTCCCGGCGCCGCGCGGGGGCGAATCAGGCGCGCAGTTCGGCGCCGTGCTGCTTGGCACACGCGGCGACGATTTGCGAACACGCCTGGTCGGCTTGCTCGCCGGTCAGCGTGCCTTCCCGGGACCGCAGGGAGAGGGTCAACAGCAGGCTTTTCTTGTCCGCACCCAGGCGTTTCGGATCGCGATAGGTGTCTTGGTAGGAGATGTTCTCCAGCAGGGGACCGCCGCTGGAGCGCACCGTGGCCGCTACGTCGGACCAGCGCACCGCCTCGTCGACCACCATGTTCAGATCGCGACCGACCGCCGGATAAGACGGCACCGGCACGTTCTGGGGAATCAGATTGGCCGCCGCCACCAGTTCCGACAGTTTCACCTCGGCCACCGTGGCCGGATTGCGCAGGCCGAACCGCTTGAGCCCCTCGGCCGTCACCTCGCCGAGAAAGCCGAGCAGCTTGCCGCCCAAATGCAACTCGGCCGAACGACCGGCATCCAACAGCGGGCAGTCGGTCGTCCGGATCTCCAACTCCAGCGACGGATCGAGCGTTTCGAGTACGGCCTCTAGGATGCCTTTCACCGCCAGGTAATCGCGGCCGCTGACCAGCGCGAGCATGGGCTCCTCGGCCGGCAGTTTCTTTCCCCGCGAAAGGTAGACCTTGGCCATCTCGAACAACTCGATCTCGCGGTTGGCTGCCGCTTCGTTGGTACGCCGGGCCATCAGCAAGCTGGGAATCAGACTGCGACGCAGGCAATCGGCACGCCGAACGACCGGCGTGTTGCAGCGCAGCGGCGCGGCGTCGGTCCACGGGCTGAACGCTTCGCCCACCGTCTCGTCGACGGCGCTGATCGTCATCGCCTCGTTCACCGTCGCGGCGGTCAAGACGTGCCGAACCTTCGCGTAAACCCGGTCGGTGTCGCTGCGAATCGCCGAAGCCATGGGCACGCGCACGTCCTCGGGGATCTTGTCGTAGCCGTGAATTCGGGCGACCTCCTCGATCAGGTCGATTTCCCGGCCCAGATCGCCGCGCCAACTTGGCGGCACGACTTCGATCCGGTCGTCGTCGACGGCGGTTTTCTCGTTGCCCAACGACTCGAGAATCCGAGCCACCTGGCCACGGTCCACGTCGATACCCAGGATGCGTTTCAACTGGGCGAAACGGAGCACGACCGGCTCGTGCCGCGACGGCTGTCGCCCGACGTCGATCACGCCGGCGGCCAGTTCACCGCCGCACAAATCGAGAATCAACTCGGCACATCGGCGACTGGCCCAATCGACACCCTCGGGGTCGACGCGTCGCTCGAACCGGTAGGAAGAATCGCTATGCAGGTTCAAATGCCGTGACGTGCGGCGGATCGAGAGCGGATCGAACTCGGCCGCTTCGATGAGGATATCGGTCGTCGCCGCGGAGATTTCCGTTTGCGCCCCGCCCATCACGCCGCCGATGGCCACCGCGTCTTCGGCGTCGGCGATGACGCACATTTCCGGGGCCAGTTCGTAGGTCTTGTGGTCGATGGCCTCGATCGTCTCGCCGCCACGCGGCCGGCGGACGACGATCCGCCCGCCCTTGAGCTTGGCGAAATCGAACGTGTGCAGAGGCTGCCCACACTCCATCAGCACATAGTTGCTGATGTCGACCACGTTGTTGACCGCCGCCAGACCGAGCGTTTCGAGCCGCCGAGTCAACCACGCCGGGCTGGGACCGATTTTCACGCCGCGCACGACCCGAGCCGTGTACCGCGGGCAAAGATCCTCGCAGTCGATCTGCACCTTCACCAACTCGTCGACCGGTGTTTTCCCTTCGGCTGGCGCGGCAGCGGGGATCGTCAGCGCGCGGTCCCAGAGCACGGCCGCCTCGCGGGCGACCCCGATGTGCCCCAGGCAGTCGGGCCGGTTGCTGGTCACCTCAAGATCGATAGCCAGATCGCCGCCGATCTCCTCGGTCCCCTCGTGGTTCAATCCCGACATCATCAGACGCCGTTCCAGTTCCTCGATGGGCATGTCGAGAAGGACGTACTGCTTCAGCCAATTCCAAGAAACGATCATACTGATCTAATCCCTAAACTCTAGCCACTAGTCCCTAGTCCCCAGTCCCTACTAATACTGTTGCAGGAAGCGGACGTCGTTTTCGTAGAGCCAGCGGATATCGGTGATGTGGTGGCGGCGCATGCAGACGCGTTCGATTCCCAGGCCGAAAGCGAAACCGGTCACCTCGTCCGGATCGTAGCCCACCGAACGCAACACATGCGGGTCGACCATTCCGGCACCGCCCATCTCGATCCAATGGTCGCCCCAACTCATGTCGACCTCGACACTCGGCTCGGTGAACGGGAAGAAGGAGGGGCGGAAGCGGATATGCACGTCGTCCTGAAAGTAGGTGCTGGCAAACAGCCGCAACATG
>JABMRP010000701.1 GCA_013202535.1 Planctomycetota bacterium | reverse complement strand
GAAACAAATTGAATGGGACGCATTTCATTTCCCCCCGATTTCAGCCTCTTGGTCTCTCCAATCGCCTTATGACCCGCCCACTATTTCAAGCCTAGCTCTGGCGATGGATGGCACGCCAACAGAGGTCAAGCGACAAATACGAGTGCGAGAAAGCGTGCCAAAGTGGTCCTCCTTGTCGCCAGTGTTCACTAGGTCATTCTACCTCCAGAACGACTGCTCCACCACAGAGGAGCCAGATGTGGTAGAATGATCGCCGTGCAACAGGTCGTTGAGAACTACCGCCACGGAGTGTACGACAATCATGCAGCGAACATTATTCAACGCCATTGTGATTATCCTTGGTGTTCTGGCAGCTTTTCCCGTTTCAGCTCAGGACACCTCGAAACAGAAATCACTCCGGGTCTATTTTGTCGGCAACAGCGTCACGGACACAATCAACTACCGTGGCCTTGAAGCGTTGGCGAAAAGCCGAGGCCACAAGCACGTCTGGGGCC
The DNA here is from genome assembly GCA_013202535.1 of Planctomycetota bacterium. Taxonomy (GTDB): domain Bacteria; phylum Planctomycetota; class Planctomycetia; order Pirellulales; family Thermoguttaceae; genus JABMRP01. The sequence continues at coordinate 3,209 of JABMRP010000701.1, read as the reverse complement.
GCCACATGATCCCTGGTGCGCCGCTCCAGTGGATTTGGCAGCATCCCGACCAGGGTTTCCAGGAGCAGCCCTACGGCCATTACCCAACCGCTTTGGCGAAGTTCCCGTGGGATGTTCTCTGCCTGCAACCGTTTGACCGACATATCACCGGCGACGAGGGCGATATCGTGATGGCGAGGAACTTCATCGAGATGGCCCTACCCAAGAGCCCGGACTTGCAGGTCTACATCTACGCCCGCTGGCCGAGGAAAGACAAGGACGGCAGCCTGGAGTTCGCAAAGAAATGGCAGCGGAAATACACGGGCGGTTGGGATGGGACGAACGAAACGAAGGATTACTTCGAGCGGCTGACGCGAGAGTTGCGCAACGCGTGCCCAGAACTGAAGAAACCGGTTCTGATGGTGCCGGTCGGTCACGTCATGTACGAACTAGATCAGCGAATGGAGGCGGGCAAAGTTCCCGGACTCTCAAACATCGGGCAGGTCTACAATGACGGCATCCATCTCAACAACGTCGGCTCGTACATTGTCGCCTGCACATTCCACGCCACACTCTATAATGAGAACCCAAAGGGCCTGACTGCCGAGCCGTATGGTGTCACCGACCCGAAGTTGGTTGAGACGATCCACGATGTTGTGTGGAAGGTCGTCAGCGGACATGAACTGACCGGCGTGCGCAAGTAAGTTCTCCCATTGGAGATTCAGACGATGAGAAACTTCTCAGCGAGGCTTCTGGTTGGGTTCGGGCTGCTCACCGTAATTCTGCTTCACGCTGGACAAGTCTGGGCCGCCGAGCCACCGGTCACCGTCACCCCTGAAGACAGCGACGAGATCCTTGCCAACCCCGGCATGGGATGGCAGACATTTCATCGGACCAGAACGCAGGACAACAATCTCCCATCCTGGATACCTTCCACCGTCCATTACGCCCGTTGGGGCTGGGGCACGCTGGAGCCCGACGAAGGGAAGATTGATTACGACTTCCTGGACGGCGTTCTGAGCGACACTCGTGAGGCGGGGCAGAAAGTGGCGTTTCGGGTAATGTGCTGTTCGACTTATCCACGCCGTCCATACCATCCCCAGTGGCTTCGGGACATAAGGGGAGGGGTCGTCACGACACGGTACGGCGACGGCCCGCAGCTTGAAGTTCCTGTCTTGGACGAATCGGTGGTGCTCAAAGCGCATTTGGACTTCATTAAGCGTCTGGGGGCTCGATACGACGGGCATCCTGATATCGACCATATTGACCTGGGCTCGGTCGGTTGGTGGGGCGAATGGCACATGAGCCAGTCTTCCAACGCCCCGATGCTGAAACATGCAACCCAGCACGGCACCGGTTGGCGAGCCGATTGCTTGGGCGACATGGGTGGGTTTTCCAAGACGTGGTGCCACATGCGAATGGCCTACCCCCAACGGCTTCCTCAAGCAGATGCCATGGACGCTTGGAAAACTGCGCCCGTGGCTTGGGAAACGTGTTGGGATATGCGAAAATGGGTGGACGAGGGGTGGTCGCTCCGCTATATCGTCAACTATGCCCTGGCGCTCCACGGATCGTACATCAACAATAAGTCGGCTCCGTTGCCCGAGAGAGAGCATCCGGCCGGAAATTGAGAGGTTCCTGCGACGACTAGGCTATCGGCTTGTGTTGAAGGAACTGAAGCATCCTTCCACAGCTCGGCCTGGGGACCCCATTCGCCTTTCGATGAGGTGGCAAAACGCAGGCTCCGCTCCGTGCTACAAGCCGTACCGACTCGCCTCCGGGCATGCGTCCGTCATCTTGGAGAGTTTTGTTCCGTACGATGACGCGAGGGCGGTCGCCAGGAGAGTTTTGCCGATGCCGGACGGCCCGGCAAAAAGGGACGGTGGAAACGGCTCGTTGCGGGTCATTGCCCCATCAAGCTGTCGCCTAAGGCGCGAGACGATTCGTTCTTGTCCAACGAAGCCATGAAATTGCGGAAGAGGTCTTGGCATGGTGTGTTTCTGCCTGCGGAAAGCGTCCTCTATCAATAGTTTTGGCTGGTATGCTCCTCAAACCCACCTCTCACATCACGCGATGTGGCCCGTACCAATACCGCCGCCCAGAGCCGGGTGGTGACGTGGCTGTCAGCAGCGACAACACCATCATCGCAGTATCACATCCGATGTATAGTTAGAATTGAGAAGGAATCGTGAATATGCTTGGCGTCTTTCGTCTGCTTGCGCACGGGTACGCTACGTTCGTTGCGACAACACTAGCAGGTTATGCGTCATGTCCACAGGCTTAGATTTCTCGGATTACGTATCGCTGTCGAAGGCGTGCCGTCTCCTACCAGGCGGCCCTCACATCAGCACGTTGCACCGTTGGCGACTAAAAGGACTTGCCGGCGTCAAGCTGAGGACAATCCGAGTCGGGGGGCGTCGGTATGTGGCTTTACGCGAGCTTGAGAGGTTCGCACAGCAGACCACCGCCGCTGCTGACGGCTCCGGGTCTTCGTCGGAGACGGCTGGTGATTTGAGTCGGGAACGAGCAATCACGGTCGCTCGATGCCGAGCTTTTTCATGCGGTAACGCAACGTGCTCGGGTTCATGCCTAATCGATCAGCGGCGGCGCCTGCGCCTTTGATCCGCCAATGGCACTCCTGGAGGACGCTGAGGATGTGAATCCTCACAACATTGTCGACGCTCCCGGCCTTTGCCTCGGGGACGCTGGTACACGGATCGACCACGTCGAGAAGAGGTTCCACAACCAAGGCCGAACCTGGAGAGAGGATCATGGCTCGCTCCAGAACGTTCTCCAGTTCCCGAATGTTGCCCGGCCAAGGGTATTGCGTAAGTCTGTCCATCGTCGTTTGAGAAATCTCGTCGATCTTCTTTCCGAGTTTAACCTGCTTCTCGAAAATGAAGTGCCAGACTAATAGCGGAATGTCCTCGCGCCGTGCGCGAAGCGCGGGAACCTCGACAGGAAAGACGGCCAGGCGAAAGTAGAGGTCGGGCCGAAACTGGCCTTCCCCCATCGCCCGGTGAAGGTCACGATTCGTCGCCGCAATCACACGCAGGTCCACGCTCCGTATCGTGCTGGAGCCTACCCGTTCAAACGCCCCCTCTTGGAGAACACGTAGCAGTTTCGTCTGCAGGTCCGGAGGCAATTCGCCAATCTCATCCAGGAAGATCGTGCCCCCGTCAGCCAGCTCGAAGCGTCCGTGCTTGGTTACTGTGGCCCCCGTGAAGGAG
>JABMRP010000700.1 GCA_013202535.1 Planctomycetota bacterium | reverse complement strand
CCGCCGAGCAAGCGGGTGCCAAGTCGCAGGACGCTTTCGATCTGTCGGCCGACAGCCCGATCTTCGCGCCGGCCGAAGCGTTTGTGAAGTGGAACCTCGACACGCCGGACACGAGTTCGCCCACGGTCAAGGCGATCCGCCTGTATCAGGATCTGCTCAAGTTTCACGCCGGCGACAAGGATAAGTCCGCATGGATCGACGCCAATCTCGCGCGGCTGGTTTTCGGCCAGAACAAGGCTTTCGGTCCGGAGAAGGCGGCCCGCTACAAGGCGGCGTTGAAACGGTTCACCGACCGCTGGGGCGATCACCGGATCGCCGCCCGGGCGTTGCACCGCTGGGCAAGCGTATTGCACGGCGAGGGCGAACTGGTCGCAGCCCGTGCGCTGGCCCAGCGCGGCTGGAACGCCTTTCCCGACACTCCCGGGGGCAACCGCTGCTGGAACCTGATCCAGCAGATCGAAGCCCGGTCGTCGAGTGTTTTGGTCGAGCGCGTTTGGAACGACCCACAACCGACGATTCGCGTCAACTACCGCAATCTGACGAAAGTGCATTTTCGCGCCGTCGAGTACGACTGGGAGAAACTCCTGATGCGGCGTGCCTACCGGCCCGAGCAACTGGACCAGAACGAGCGAGCGGCCCTGTTGGCCAAGAAGCCGTCCCTGGCGTGGTCGGCCGATTTGCCGGCCACGGACGATTATCGCCAGCAAACCGAGGACCTGCCGACGCCCGAGGATCTCAAGCCGGGGTTCTACTTCCTCATCGCCAGCCACGATCCGGATTTCAAGGACAAGAACAACGTCGTTACGTTTACCGACTTCTGGGTCAGCCGGCTGGCCATCGTCATGCGGACGCGTTACGGTGACGGGGTTCTCGAAGGGTTCGTCCTGGAGGCCAAGTCGGGCGAACCGATCGCCGGGGCGGAGGTCCGTGCGTGGTATCGCTCGGGCGACAACCGGCGAGCGGCGATTCCGGCAACAACGACCGACCGAAACGGCCTCTTTCGGTTTTCCAGGGGCCCGAATCGCGGTTATCTGATCCTCGCCCGAGATGGCGATCAGCAGTTGGCCGCTCGGCAGGAGTACGCGATCCACGAGAGCGACACTCGGCTCCGTCCGTACGAGCGAACCGTCTTCTTCACGGACCGGTCGCTCTACCGTCCCGGCCAAACGATCCAATATAAGGGCATCTGCATTCGCGTCGACCAGAACGCCGACAACTACCAGACACTAGCCGGCCGCTCGCTGACCGTGGTTTTCAACGACCGCAACGGCAAGGAGATCGCTCGGCAACCGCACCGGGCCAACGACTACGGTTCCTTCAGCGGCAGCTTCACCGCACCGCGGGATCGGCTCATGGGGCGGATGACGATCCAAGTCTTGACCGGCCCCGGCGGCGGATCGGCCAATGTTCAGGTCGAAGAGTACAAACGGCCGAAGTTCCAGGTCGCGCTCGACGCCCCCAAGACGGCCGCCAAGCTGGGCGCCGAAGCGAAGTTAATTGGCAAAGCGACGGCTTACACCGGTGCCGCGATCGGCGGGGCCAAAGTGCGCTGGCGGGTGGTACGCGAGGTGCGTTATCCCTATTGGTGGCGGTGGCACTACTGGTGGCGAACCCCGCGGACGGGTAGCCAGGAGATCGCCCACGGCCGCGCGAAGACTGGTCCCGACGGGGCGTTCGACGTGGCATTTATGGCCCGGCCCGATCTGGCCGTGGCGGAGAAGGACGAACCGACGTTCCACTTCACGATTTACGCCGACGTGACCGACACGACCGGTGAAACCCGATCCGCCCAGCGTGCCATCCACGTCGGTTACACGGCGTTGCGAGCTACCCTCGTTGCGTCCCCGTGGCTAACCGATGAGGAACCGGTTGCGCTAACCGTGCGAACCACCACACTCGACGGAGAAGGGCAACAGGCTGAAGGGTCGCTCAAGGTATTCCGTCTGCGACAGCCCAAAGACGTGCGGCGGCCGTTCTTTTCCGGCCACCGGCCCGTGCCGCGGCGCATGGGCGGAAAACTCGTCCCGCCGAAACCCGACCTGTCGCAACCCAACTCCTGGGCGTTGGGTGAGGTGGCCTGGG
>JABMRP010000699.1 GCA_013202535.1 Planctomycetota bacterium | reverse complement strand
GTCACCGACAGTCGGTCCGCGAGGAAGAAGAAGTAGGGACTGGGGACTAGGGACTGGGGATTAGAGAAGTAGCGAAGTAGAATGTAGCTGAATTCCTGCAAGGCCGGCTACGGCTTGTTTCCACCTTTTGTACTGCGAGAGGGTCCGATGTCACGATCGCCTGTCCCATGGGTCGTTCTGGGGATCGTTCTGTTGAGTGGCGCGTCGGTCGTGGGGCAACCGCCGCCGGGGTACTCGACGTCCGGCCCCGTGATCCTGCCGCAGCGGATCCGCGACGGCTGGCTTCGCACCAGCATCGTCTCGGGCAGGATCTCCGTCGTCGGCACGCGATCCGGGACGACCAGCTCGTCGTCGTCGGGCACGGACCGGACCGAGCGGCTGAAGATCCAGGGTGCTCGCACCAGTGGAAGCGCGTTCAGCGTTCCCACCGTGGAGTACGAGTTTTCGGATGCCCGCCGGCAGATCTTCATCGACATCAGCCAGATCAATCGTGTCCGGTTTCGGCAATCGGCCAAGAATAACTCCGATGTCGTGCCTCTGGAATTCGTGCAGGCGCCGGGCAAACCGCTATCGCTAACGGTCGGAACGGCCCCGGGGCAGATCACCCTGGAGGCAGCCGGTATCTGGCATCTGGTTCTGTCCCACCCCAAGCCGTGCGAAGAGCATCTGGTGCCGCTGCTCGCCATGCTGCGTCCCGGATGGGATTTTTTGAAGGCGGTCGCCGAAGTAGAAGAAGAACTGCTGCGGATCGCCTCATCCGAGCGAGTTCCCGACCGCCGGCGCTGGGCCGCGCTGGTGGAGCAGTTGGCCGACCAGCGGTTTTATCGCCGCGAGACCGCCGACCGCCAGTTGCGCGAGTCGGGCCGGGCCGTTGTCGTCTATCTCGTCCAACTCGACACCAAACGACTCGACGCGGAGCAACGGTTCCGGGTTCGCCGGATCATCCTCGATTTGTCGAGCGACGAGGAAGACGATTCACCCCATCTGGTGGCCTCCTGGTTGGCCGGCGATCTGAAGATCTGGTTTGCCCTGCTTTCCCGTGACGACGATGTCACCCGCCGGTTGGCCGCCAGGCAACTGACCGCTCTGTTGGAGCGTCCGTTGGCCTTCGATCCCGACGCCGAGGAGGCTACGCGCCGGACCCAACTTGAGAAGCTCCGCGCGGAATTGTTCACTCCGTAGTGCGATAGCCCAGCACGAGCGGACCCGGTGGCACGCGACGCCCCCCGGACAGCCCCGTCGTACGGGCCGGTACCACCTACCACCATTAGCGCTTGAAAGACAGGGAGACGGCGTAGTATACTGTATTCTTGTTGCCTGCCGTGGGCGTTGCCGAACGTCGCAAATCTCGCGAGGGTGAACCGGTTCGCTTGGTCATCCTCGCGTTGTCTTAGAAGCTGCTGTTGCCAATTCCCGCCGAGTGTCGCGGATTTTGACGTGGAGCGATTCGGTTGGGGTAACCAACCACGTAGAAGTGGTTTTCCAAAGGACAGACGATGAAGATGAAGTATTGCACGAGCGTGATTCTGCTGGCCGTGATCTCCGGGGGCGTAGCGGTTGGGATGAGGATGTCGGATCACACGGCCGAGATCGGACTGATTTCCACGGCCCATGCCGAGACCGAAGGCGATCAGCCCGCGACGAAGAAACCACCCGCCTTGCCGCCGTTGAAAGTCGATCGCAAGGCACCGCTTTTGCTGGAAGAACCGGAGGCCCCCGATCCGTGGGCAACTCCGGAAGGCCCGAAAGCCGATAACAGCGCGTGCTTCGTCTGTCATACCAACTACGATGAAGAGCCGATGGCTCTGTTGCACCAGAAGAAGAACGTCGGCTGCATCAAGTGCCACGGGCTGTCGTTTGCCCATCGCGACGACGAAGACAACATCACCCCGCCGGATGTCATGTTCTCGGGCAAGACGATCAATTCCAGTTGCCGCGAGTGCCATGATACACACGACGCGCCGGCCCAGAAGGTGATCGCCAAGTGGCAGGAGCGATGCCCGGCCAAGACCAATCCCCGGGATCTTGTCTGCACGGATTGTCACGGCCAGCACCGCTTGAAATTCCGTACCGTCTGGTGGGACAAGGAAACCCGCAAGCTGATCATCCGCGACAAAGAGCGTGTCAAGGTGGCACCCGATCTGACGAACTCGGGCGTCAAGCAGGAAAGCCCTCTTCCGCCTGACCAGCAGATGGAGTAGGCGAGAGAGAAACGGAGTACCCGCCATGACGGTTGGCTGCCTGGTCGATACGACCCGTTGCATCGGCTGTCGAAGCTGTCAGGTTGCCTGTAAAGGGGCCAACGACCTGACGGCCGACGAGACGCGGTTCTTCGCCGCCGCCGGCGGATACCAGAACCCCCGGCGCTTCTCGCCCTACACTCGCACGCTGATCACCTATCACGAGATCGACCAGCCGGACGACCCTCCACGCTGGATCTTCGTCAAGCACCAGTGCCTGCACTGTACCGATCTGTACTGCGCCGAGGACTGCGCGCCGGAAGTGTTTCATCGCACCGCTTCGGGAGTGGTCGCCTTCGACGCGCCTGAGTGTATCGGCTGTGCCGCGTGTCTCGACTCCTGTCCGTTCGACGTGCCGGCCATCGACTACTGGGACGTCGACACGCCCCATATCCGCAAATGCGACTTCTGCCTCGACCGCCAGGAAGCAGACCTTCCGGAGGCCTCGGTCGATGGCCGTCGGCTCGACGGCCCGGCCCTGCAACGCCACCGGCAGAGCTTCTCCACCCCGGGCTGCGCCAAAGCGTGTCCGACCGGCGCCCTCCAGTTTGGCCGGCGCGATCAGCTTCTGGCCGAAGCCAAACGCCGCATCGCCGCCGAGCCGGAGAAGTACGTCAACCACGTCTACGGCGAAACCGAGGCGGGCGGAACCGCCTGGCTCTATCTGGCCTCCGTCCCTTTTACCCAGCTTGGATTTCCCGAATCACTACCCCCGCTCGGCCAGTCGGAGTTGCTCGGGGCAACCGATCGATCCAGCGGCCGATGGCTCGACCTGGGGAGTTGTCTCACATCTCTCGTCGCCGGCATGAGTTGGTTCTTTCGCCGCCGCGACACACTTCGACGGACGAAAAACACCGCCGCGGGCGAGGCGGAAAATCGATCCAGTGACGTGTAGACTACCCCCCGTTGTGCGTAAGGAAGCGAATCGGGAAGGTGAACATCGAGCGACGAGTCGCCCTCTAACGAGGTTGCAGTACTGATCCGCTGCGGCAGATACGATCGGTGCGAGAATCAAGCGGCCAAGCCAGACTGTTT
>JABMRP010000698.1 GCA_013202535.1 Planctomycetota bacterium | reverse complement strand
GGCACAAGTGCCTGGGCTAAATATTCCAACGCCCATCAAACCGGAGAGTCATCCCCATGATACGAATCACGACGATCTTATCCGTTGTCCTCTTAACGGCCGCTCCCGCACTGGGGCAACTGAACCAGCGAGGCAATTTTGCGGGTGCCATGCGGGGGGCGATTCCCGGCGTTCACGAGCCGTTTTCCGAGCCGGTGACCGCCGAGAAGATCAGCACGGCCATCGACGACGCCGTGATGTATCTCCGCGCCGCACACGGCAACCTGGGCAGCGGCGGCAGCTATCAGCAGGACGGCTATGTGGCACTGGCCGCGCTGACGATCCTCGCCTCCGGCGCCAATCCGGCCGCCGACCCGCAGCTCAAAGAAATGCTCGATTGGCTGGCCCAGCGGGAGCCCAATAATACCTACGTTCGAGGTATTCGCGCCAATGTCTGGGAATATGCCTTGCGCAAGGTGCCGTACGACAAGCGTATCCGCGAGTTGCTCAAGACCGATTACGACTGGCTGATGCAGGCTTTGGGCGAGCAGGAAGGCTGGCGATACAACATCTCCTCGACCGATTGGGACAACTCCTGCACGCAGTACGGCGTGTTGGGCGTCTGGGCCGCGGCTCGGGCGGGGTTCGAGACCACCGACGCCTTCTGGGAGAAGATGTCCAAACACTTCCGCGGTTGCCAGAATGCCGACGGTGGCTGGGGTTACACGGGCAGCGGCTCGACACCCAACATGGCCACCGCCGGGCTGGCCAGCATGTTCCTGGTCTTCGACATGTATCATGGCCGAAACTTCTACAGTAAGAAGAACCCTCGCACCTTCACCAGCGGCGACGCGGCGGAAGTGCTCGCCTCACTGGATCGCGGCATGGACTGGCTGGGCAAGGCGTCGGGCAATAAGAACGACGGATACTATCTCTACGGTATCGAGCGCACCGGCGTGGCCGGGGGGCGGAAGTACATCGGCGGCGAAGACTGGTTCGCCCGCGGCTCGCTGGCCGTATTGCAGTCGCAGCAAGCCAACGGCTCGGTCCCCATGGGAAGTTGGGGCGGTGCGTCGGTCAACACGTCGTTTTGCACGCTCTTTCTGGTCTACGGCGGAGCGCCGGTGGCGATCGAAAAGCTGCAGTACGGCGACGGCCACGACTGGAATCTCAACCCGCGCGATTTGGCCAACCTGAGCAAGCATCTCTGGAGCGCCTACGAACAACCGCTCAACTGGCAGACCGTTTCGATTGACACCGCAGCGCGGGATTTCGAGGCGCCGATCCTGTTTATCAGCGGTTCGGAGGCGGCCAAGTTCAGCGAGGAAGAGATGCTTCGCCTGCGCGAGTATATCCAGCGCGGGGGTACGATCCTGGCCGAGCCGAGCGACCATAGCAAAGCGTTTGCCGCTTCGATGGAAGAACTCGTGCGGCGGATGTTTCCCAAGCACGATTACCCGGGCTACGATCTGAAACCTCTGCCGGCCGATCACGGTATCTATACGGTCATCAAGCAGGACTGGGAAAAGCGGCCGCAGTTGCGGGGCGTGTCGGACGGTTCGCGTACGTTCTTTCTGCTGTCCGACGAGTACATGTCGGCCGACTGGCAGACCAATCGCACGAAGACCGACGCCTTCCGCCTGGCGATGAACCTGCTGTTCTACACGACCGATCTGGGCACGCTGGAGGGTAAGTTTGCGACGATCTTGCCGGACGTTCCGGCGGCGCCCAAGCGCGAAGCGGAGATCAGCGTGGCTCGGGTTCGTCATAGCGGTCCGGCCGAGTCACCGCGCGACTGGGACTCCGCGGCGATGAGTTGGAAGATCTTCGCTCCCCGTGCGGCGCACATTACCGGATGCGCGTTGACGGAGAAGCGCCCGGTCACCTTGGGGAAGGACGACTTGGAAGGCATCAAGGTGCTCCATCTAACGGGGCGCCGGCGTCTCGTACTCGCGCCCGATGCACGCGAGGCGTTGAAGGCGTTCGCCGACGGCGGAGGAACCGTATTGGTCGACGCGTATGCCGGCTCGCCGGAGTTTGCCGTCTCGGCTCGCTCCGAGTTGGAGACCGTTTTCGGCAAGCTCGAACCGCTGCCGGCCGATCACCTGCTGGCCGACGGGCGTTTTGAAGGGGGCGTCGATCTATCCGAAGGGATCCGCTTCAAGCTCCCGACGCGGCAATTGCTCCGCAAGGAGGGTGAATCCTCCGAGGGTCAGAAGCTTCTGATCGCCAAGGTGGGCGACCGCCCGGCGGTCATTTTCTCGCCGTTCGATCTGACCGCGGCGATGGCGGGCATCGAAAACTACCGCTCGCTGGGCTACAAGCCCGATTCCGCGCGAAAGATCGTCAGCAACATCCTGGCGTACGTGATGGTGGATTAGCCCGTCGAACGAGTTGCGTCCGCCATTTTGTGTGCCACTGCTTGCTTGCAAGCAGTGCCTTCTTGCCGGGTCTTGTGTTCAACTCCGCGGCACTGCTTGCAAGCAAGCAGTGGCACACGACT
>JABMRP010000697.1 GCA_013202535.1 Planctomycetota bacterium | reverse complement strand
TCCATGTGGCGGCTGCGGCGGATCTTGTACATCAGATCGGTGCCGATATTTCCCGGCCCGACAATGGCCACTTTGATCTTCGAATCCATGGATGAACTGCTTTCGCGAAGGCTGCGGATTGTCTCCAACACGTGACTACTGTTTATCGAGTAGCCGCAAATTGACAATGGGGCACGCCGCTGCCCAACCTGTCCCACCCAATGACGCCGATCGTAGCACACAAGTCGCGGGGGTGCAACGGTCTGGGATGATCGGCGAGCGAGGCCGGCGCGCAACCCGCCATAAAATGACGGGCCTACTACCGCCTGCGGCGGATCTTGCTACCATCGGGTGGTTCCAGGTGTTATCCTATGAGAGGGAGTGATATCAACGAACCCGTGGACTCAAGACAATGCGGAAGGGCACGATCCGATGAAAACTTCAAGAACCATGACGCCGCTGCTCGCTGTCACCCTGACTCTCTCGATGGCAATCACCGCCGCCGCGGAGACCGTGCTGGTCGAGGCCGAGGGATTCGCCGACACGGGCGGATGGATGGTCGACCAGCAGTTCATGGACCAGATGGGCTCACCGATGCTGCTGGCCCATGGGTTGGGCGAACCGGTGGTGGAGGCCAAGACGACCGTCGAGTTTCCCGCTGCCGGAACGTATCATGTGTTGGTTCGCACTCGCGATTGGGTCGGGCCGTGGAAGGCGCCTGGTGCGCCGGGCCGGTTTCAGCTTGTCGTCAACGGCCAACTGCTGGAGACCGTCTTCGGCATCGAAGGAGCCCAGTGGCATTGGCAACGCGGTGGAACCGTCGAGATCCGAGACACGACCGTCGCGCTGGCTCTGCGCGATCTGACCGGATTCGACGGCCGCTGCGATGCGATCGTCTTCACGACCGACGCGCAGTTCACGCCACCTAATGCCGGCGCGGAAATGACCGCCTTCCGCCGCAAGCTGTTGAAGCTGCCCGAGCAGCCCGAAGACGCGGGCCAGTTCGATCTGGTGGTCGTCGGCGGCGGTATGGCGGGCACGTGCGCGGCGGTGTCGGCGGCCCGGTTGGGGTCCAACGTGGCGTTGATCCAGAACCGGCCCGTGTTGGGCGGCAACAATAGTTCCGAGTCGCGCGTTCACCTGGGCGGCAAGATCAATCAACAGCCCTACCCGGCCTTGGGCAATCTGGTCCGGGAGATCGGTCCCTCGCGGCAGGGAAACGCGCGTCCGGCCGACTACTACGAGGATCAGAAGAAACTCGACGTCGTCCGCGGCCAGGAACGTTTGCACCTGTTCCTCAACACGCACGCTTACGACGTCGAGATGAAGGAAGGCCGCATTACGGCCGTGCTGGCCAAGAACATTCGCACCAACCGGGAGTATCGTTTTCGGGCGCCGTTGTTCGCCGATTGCACGGGCGACGGCAATCTCGGGTTCTTGGCCGGGGCCGACTTCCGCATGGGCCGAGAAGGACGCGACGAAACGCAAGAGTCGCTGGCCCCCGAGAAAGCCGACCGCATGACCATGGGCGCCTCGGTGCAGTGGTATTCGCTGAAGACCGGCCAGCCGGCGGCGTTTCCCGAATGTCCCTGGGCCGTGCAGTTCGACGACACCAACTACCAGCGCGTGACCATGGGCGATTGGAATTGGGAGACGGGCATGAACCGCCACCAGATCGAGGAATTCGAGTTCATCCGCGACTACGGCATGCGGGTCGTCTACGGCAACTGGGCCTATCTGAAGAACCAGAGCAAGATGAAAGACGAGATCGCCGACCGCAAGCTCTCCTGGATGGCCTACGTGGCCGGCAAACGCGAGTCGCGGCGGCTGTTGGGCGATGTGATCCTCACGGAGCAAGATGTCGTCGAGCAACGCCCGTTCCCCGACGCGAGTGTCACGACCACCTGGACCATCGACCTGCATTACCCCGAGGCGCGAAACTCGCAACAATTCCCCGGCGAGGAGTTCCGCTCGATCGCCAAGCACGTGCGCATCAAACCGTACGCCATACCTTATCGGACGCTCTACTCGCGAAATGTGCCGAACCTGTTGATGGCCGGGCGCAATATCAGCGTCACGCACGTCGCCCTGGGTACGATTCGCGTGATGCGCACCACGGGCATGATGGGCGAAGTGGTCGGCATGGCCGCGTCGTTGTGTAATAAACACGAGACCGATCCACGGGGTGTGTACGCCGATCACCTGGAGGAACTCCAGCAGTTGATGACCGCCGGCGTGGGTGCCCCGCCTCCGCCGCCGGTCGTTTCGATGCCGCCGAAGTGGCTCGACAAGGCCGGACCGAATCTGGCTCGTACCGCGACGGTGAGTGTCTCCGGACGTTATAACGAGACGCAATACCCGCCGAGCAACGTCAACGACGGGCGGTTCAACGTTGCTGACAACAGCCTGCGGTTTGTCAGCGATCCGCAGCGGCCCGGCTGGGTCGAGTTGAGTTGGGACAAACCGCAAACGATCGGTGCCGTGCGAATCGTCACCGGGCAAGCCGGCGGGAAGACGCCGATCAGCGAGTTTTGCCTGCAAACGCCCGAGGGCACCGGTTGGAAGGATATTTCCGAGACACGCGTCGAGCGTAACGGGAAGTTTGATTTCAACGCCCAATTCCCGGCCGTTACGACCGACCGGATTCGTCTGCTGGTGAGCGAGACGCCCGGCGATCTGATTCGCATCTGGGAGCTTGAATTGTATCGGCTGCCGCAGTAGGGACGCCCGCGGTTCAGCGCGTTTAACGCCCAGCCGCAGGCGCCGGCTTCCGCGTCTGGAGCCGGCGCCTTCGGCTGGGCGTTAAACG
>JABMRP010000010.1 GCA_013202535.1 Planctomycetota bacterium | reverse complement strand
TCGCGGCGGTGATCGGGGCGTCGACTTCCACCGGCCAGCGACGCAGGCTGATGTTGTACTCTCCGGCCTGGGCAATCTCGACGGCCCAAAAACTGTTGGCCGTCGAACCGCGGCGAACGGCACCCTGGTTCCACGGCGTCATCGTATGCCAGTCAAAGCAGTTCAGCCGCGCGGGGTTCTCCGCGTCGTCGCCCAAGACGATATGGCAATACTCGGCGAAGCTGGGCGAAATCTCGGCCCACCACTTTTCATACACCGCACGAAGCTGTTCCACCACCTCCGGATGTTGCGCCGCCACGTCGGTCTTCTGGCCCGGGTCGGCCTTGATGTCGTAAAGCGCCTTGCCGCCGATCAGCCGCCAGCGACCGCTCAACACGGCGGCGTTCCATTGCTGCGGCGGTTCGGCACTCTGGCGATACTGAATCACCAGCGACCGCTGGAGCCCGACGTCGCTCTTTTCCGGCAACACCCCGGCCAAACTCACGCCATCGGTGCGAAACCCCTCGGGCCGTTTCAAGCCGCACAGATCGATCAGCGTGGGCAATACATCCAAACACGACGCCAACACGTCAACGTCGCGACCGCCGGTCAAGTGCCCATCGGGCCAGCGAATGAAGAACGGCACACGATGCCCGCCGTCGTAGAGCGAGCCCTTGGTGCCCCGCATTGAGGCATTGAACCCCTTGCCGCCGCGAAAGCCGGCGGCCGTGCCGTTGTCGGTGGTGAAAATGAGGATCGTCTCCTCGGCGATGCCCAGCTCGTCGAGTTTCCGCACCAGCCGGGCCATGTTGTCGTCGATGTTGGTAATCATGCCGTAAAACGCCGCGTTGGGCACCGCCGGATTGCCGGCGTAGCGGTCGCTATACTCCTTGGCCACGTTGTACGGACCGTGCGGGGCGTTGGTGGAAACGTACGCGAAAAACGGCTTGTCCTTCGATGCCTCGATGAACCGCATCGCCCCGTCGAACCAGATATCGGTACAGTAGCCGGTGAACTTCACGGGCTTGTCGTTATGAAAATACGTGTCGTCGAAGTAGTCGTTTCCCCAGTAGTCGGGCGTTTGCCCCACGCCCCCGCCGCCGTGGATGAGCACCTCGCCGAACCCCCGATCTTGCGGCCGATAGGGAAAATTGTCGCCGACGTGCCACTTGCCGAAACAACCGGTGCGATAGCCGGCCGCGGAGAAGACGTCGGCGATGGTCATCGCGTCGGCCCGGGGCAGCGAACGGCCCCAAGTGGTTCCCCATGCACCCAGCCGCACGGCATTCTGCCCGGTCAGCAAAGCCGCGCGGGTGGGAGTACACAGCGGCCAGACGTGATAGTCGGTCAGCCGCACGCTGGTCGCATGCAGCCGGTCCAGCGCCGGCGTGTGGATGACCCGATTGCCGTGGGCCGCCACGTCGCCATAGCCCTGGTCGTCGGTCATCACAAGAATCACATTGGGGCGGCGACTCGAATCGGCTCCCAGCGAAGCCGTGGGTGTCAGCGCAAAGAGCAGTACCGGCGTTGCAAGGGCGGTCGCCTTGAGGGAATTCATGAACATGATCGAGTTCTCCTGGGGCTCGTGACCCATGAAATATAGCCGATCCGCGACACGCAAGCCACATAATAGCCGAAACTGTTGCTCAGCGCATAGCGGTAACGTACAATACTCCGTACTCGGCATGCTAACCATCCCCCCTTTTTTCCCGCAGGAGAGACACCATGATTGCGAGAAGGTACCCAAGGTTGCGTACCGCGTTGTTCGGGCTGACGATTCTGGCGATGTCGGCGGCCACCGCCTTGGCCGAATTGAAACTGCCGGCCATGTTTACTTCCGGCGCCGTGCTGCAGCAAGGCATCGCCGTGCCCGTTTGGGGTTGGGCCGATGCGGGCGACGACGTCACGGTGGCATTTGCCGGCCAGACCAAGACCACTAAGGCCGGCACGGACGGCAAGTGGCTCGTGCGGCTCGATGCACTCAAGGTGAACAAACAGGCCGCCGTGATGACCGTCGCCTCGGGTGACGAGCAACTCAAGGTCGAAAACGTTCTCGTCGGCGAGGTCTGGTTTTGCTCGGGCCAGTCGAACATGGAATGGACCGTCGGCGGCGCGATTGTGCCCGATAGTGTCGATCCGGACCAACTGCCGATGATCCGCCACATCAAGGTCCCGCACGTCCGCGTGGGCGAACCGGCCGACGACTTCAACGGTGCCTGGCAAGTTTGCAGCGCCGCAACGGCTCGCGGGTTCACGGCCGTCGGGTTCTTCTTCGCCGTGCATCTCGAGGAGGAGTTGGATGTGCCGATCGGGCTGATCGGATGCAACTGGGGTGGCACGCGGATCGAGCCGTGGACTCCGCCGGAGGGTTTTGAGCAAGTCGACGAACTCGACGCCTCGAAGCTGGGCGACACGTCGACCATGTACAACGGCATGGCCGCGGCCGTGCAGCCGTATGCCATCGCCGGCGCGCTTTGGTATCAGGGCGAATCGAACGGCGGCGAGGGCGAGAGTTACTATCAGAAGATGAAGGCCCTGGTGCTGGGTTGGCGAACGACTTGGGATCAAGGCGAATTCCCGTTCTACTTCGTGCAACTGGCCAACTTCCAGAACCCGAATCCCGATCCGGCCGGCGGCGACGGTTGGGCCCGGCTTCGCGAAGCCCAGCTCAAGACCATCCGCCAAGTCCCCAAGACGGGCATGGCCGTGATCACCGACGTCGGTGCCGCCAAGAACATTCATCCGCGCAATAAGTACGACGTCGGCCGGCGGCTTGCGCTTTGGGCCCTGGCCAACGATTACGGCAAGAAGGACCTGGTCTATAGCGGCCCACTCTACAAGGCCATGAAGGTCGAAGCCGGCAAGGTGCAACTCTCGTTCGATCACGTCGGCACGGGCCTTATCGCGGCGAAGAAGGAAAGCGCCGACGGCATCGAAGCGCCCCAACCGGTCGGCAAGCTCGAAGGTTTTGCCATCGCCGGAACCGACAAGAAATGGGTCTGGGCCGACGCGGTCGTCGACGGCGCGACGGTCGTCGTCTCCTCGCCGGACGTAAAGGAGCCGGTGGCCGTGCGATACGCTTTTTCGATGAACCCCGACAAGGCCAATCTCTACAACAAGGAAGGGTTGCCCGCGTCGCCGTTTAGAACGGATGCGTGGTAAGTCGCTTCGTATAGTAGCCATCTCGCTGGAGCGAGATGTAGCCTTGTTTTCGGGTGCCATGGGTGGGCAATCCACCCATGGCACTTTTTTTTCGGGTTCATCCTCCTGTTCAAAAGCCCAAGATTGGAACAGGAGGAAGCAGAGGGAGCAGAGGAAAGGGAAGTTGTTTTTTCGACCGGGGGTGGTGAGGAATAGCTTCTCTTTCTACGCAGGCATCGCTCGGGTGCCCTGGGCGGCTTGCCCGCCCTTGCTTTCGGGCGATTCAACCAGTTGTAGGGTGCGTCTGGACGCACCGGCTGCGTGCTGTCTTCCATCATGGTGCGTCTGGACGCACCCTACCCTGACTTACGGTTTCGGATTACGGAATATCCGCTGAAAGCACAACGCGCACACAATCAGTCCCAAGCAGACTGGGACGACGCTCGCCGCAATGTTGGCGGCCCCGTATGCTGTGCCGGGGTTACTCGACAAGAGTGTTGAAATGAACTGAACGGCGCCGAAGAAAGCGTACAGCGCGCCCAGCGAACCAATGATGATCAGTACTACCTTCATTTCGTCACCGCCTAACGTCGTTGAACCCCAGCCGCGGAGCGTCGCGCGACGCCGCGGTGTGGGGCGTTGGCTACTGTTC
This sequence comes from Planctomycetota bacterium, assembly GCA_013202535.1. Lineage (GTDB taxonomy): Bacteria > Planctomycetota > Planctomycetia > Pirellulales > Thermoguttaceae > JABMRP01. Next base: position 3,446 of record JABMRP010000010.1, on the reverse strand, counting down.
GGGATTGTATCAGAACTCGTCGGGAGAGGGTAGCGTTTCCAGCCCCGGCCAGCGAGATGGGAGGGGACACGGCGGACGGCGTCGCGGGATACGTGGAGGGATCGGTAGTGTGGGCCGAAGAAGGACCGGAGAGGTCAGGGTCGTGGGTCGACGTAAATCCTGTCCGAACCGAGCGTTCCGTTCCGTCTCGGCTATCTCGCCGACGCGGGTTTGACGGTCGGGCTGCGTCATCGGGGCCGCTCCCTGCTTGGCGGGTGGAGAAGACGTCGCGAAAGATCAATAGCAATGCCCGAACCATAGCAGATTCACCGGCGGTGGTTTTGGTGAAACCTCCGGGCCAACGTCCCAACGACACAAATCCCGCCGGCTTGTCCGGCGGATCGTTCGGCTTCAAACTACATGACGACCGGCTCTATTTCCGCCAAATCCCGCTGGCTTGCCCGGCGGATTGTTCGGCTTCCTACTACATAACGGCGGGATTCCCCGTTATGAGGCAAGCCCCTTGTAGTGAGAAACCGAACGATCCGCCGGGCAAGCCGGCGGGATTTGTTTAGTACAGCAAGAGCATCGCCCCAGGAACCCGTCGGCCAAAGGTTGATCCTCATCCCACCAGCTTCAATTGATGCCCATCGCCTCCAACTTCCGCAGTTCCAACCGCCAGGCGTCGCGTTGGGCTTCGCTGACGCTCGGATCCGGCAACAGCGAGCGGCGGGTGCAGTTGAGGAGGGCTTGGAGGGTTTGGTAGCGACGGGTGGGGCCGATGGCTGGGGGGAGATGGTCTTCGACTAGGGCGACGATCTCGTCGAAGGAGGACGGGGCACTTGCTCTAAGCTGCGAACGGAGTGAAGCGAACGCGGCGGCCGAGTAGCCGGCGGTGAGGGTGTCGAGGCGGTCGATCGCTTTGCGGGGCGCGTTTTCGAGCAGGCCGTCGAGGACCCAAGCGAGAAACGCGCGGCGGTCGTCGCCCTCGGGGTCGAGCACGGGGATGATCAGGTCGCCGACGCGGCCCGGGCGGCGCAAGTCGGGCGAGAGGCGGTGGATCCGCGCGGTCATCAATAGCCAGACGACCCGGCCGCGTAATTGGGGGTCGGACATCATCGCTTGGATCTTGCCCGTCAGGCGACGCTCGGTGGCGTGGGTCTCGGGCCCGACGCCGCCGAACTGGGTGTCGGCCTCGTCGACGAAAATGACGACCTTTTCCAATGCTTCCAAGACGCGGCGAAGCCGTTCCAGCAGCACGTCGGTCTGGCCGAACCATTGGCTGCGAATCGCCTTGAGCACGAGCACGGGCACGTCGACCTCGCCGGCGACCGCCTCGAAGACAAACGTCTTGCCGCCGCCGATCGGCCCGGCCACCGCGGCCCCGGCCAACGCTTTGTCCGCCGGAGCGAGGAACCGGGGGATCAGTTCGCCGCGGAGAAACTCCTTGAGCTTGGCAAAGCCCACCACCTGCTCCAGGCGATGGGCCGGGCGTTTGAACTCGACCATGTCCTCGCCCAATTGGCCTTGGATAAACTCCTCGACTTTGTCCACGACGTCGCCGGGGCGCAACGGTTCTTCGCCATACGCCGCACCGGCCAGGAGTTGCCGCACGGCATGAATCGACAGGCAGGCGGTGGCCGAGGCGAGTTGCTCTGGCGTACCCCAAAGCTTCGGCGCTCGCCGCGACGTTTCGCAAAACGACCGGATGAATTGCAGCCGATCGGCCGCACTCGGCGAGGGAACTTCGACCGGCAACACCTGCGGCAGCCGCGAGATGCGGGGATGGATCAAACTCCGCGATTCGGCGATCAGGCAGACCGAATCCGTGGCGTTCATAAAGGCCGGATCGGCGAACCAATCGGCGACGATGCTGATGCGGTGAAGCTGCTTGTCGTTCAGCGCGGCCACGTCGCCGCTGCCGGCGGGCAGGAACATGTCGGCCGCTTCGATCAGGATCAGCAGATCGCCGCTGGAGCCGGTCAGCCGCGAGCAGACGGTCAACTGCCGGAGCACTTCCAGCGCCAGCGTGGGATTGCCGGTGGCTTCGTGCAACAGGCGGTCGAACTGCGTGCCCAGTTTCTCCGGATCGGCCGATCCGCTGGTGCGCATCCGGGCGAGTCCCACGGAATCAACCGCAACGCCCATGCGCCAGGCGATCCAGGCGTCGCGCACCGCCTGTCGCCGGTCGAGAATGCGGATCGGGCCGTTGAGTTCGTAAACGACCCGCACCACGCCGTCGGCCTTGGCCTTGCGGCAGAGAAACGGCACCAGCGGCACGTACTGCTTGCCGTCGAAGAACAGATCGTGGACGTTGCCCGAGAGGATGAGGCTGCGCGATTGATCGGAGTTGAGGATCCGTGCCAGCGCGGCGTAGAAATTGCAACTGTGCTCGGCCATGACGTTGTCAGTCGCCGGTTCCTATGCTTCGGGAATTCGCGTCTTGTCGGTGGATTCATCTTCCCCTTCGTCGGTCTGTTGGGCCAGACCGATCAGGGCGTCGAACTCGGTGTTGGCCACCGATTGCTCGGCAAACTTGACAAACTCCTCCTCGGTGTGCTTCGTGTCGATGCCGGCCATCTCACGCGATACCTTGGCCGTGGCCTTGGTCTTCTGGCGCAGGTCGCGCAACTCTTGCAGATCCTGGGAGGTGCGGTCCTGGCTGATGCCGGCCATCATGTCGGCCATCTCCTGCTCTTCCCTGGCCGTGATCAGATCGCCCACCGTCTCGTGCTTCTCGGCCTTGATCTTCTCCAACTCGCGAAACAGCTCGGTAAGCTGCGACTTGTGCTCGTCCACCGATCGCGAGATCTCGGCGACGTCTTCCTCCATGCTGACGCACCGGGCTTCCTTCTCCTCCAGCGTGGAACTGAAATCGAGAAATGCCGCCTGGCACTTTGCGTACTCGGGATCCTGCCGCACGGCCTCGGCGTCGCCGCTGTGACGCTCGACGACTCTTCGGGCCATGATCGTGGCCCCCTGCTTGAGCTTTTCCAGCTTGACGGTCTCCTCCGACAGCCGGGTCAGTTCCGATTTCTTCTTCTCCTCCTGGGCGATCATCGCGCCGACGGCGTCCTTGTACTGGGTGATGCGTTTCTTCTTCTCCTCGATGATCTTGTCGAACGTGGCGCGCACCGCATCGGGACTGGAGCCCAACGCCAGCCGGGCCGCGTCGACCTTGCCCACCAGCAGGTAGCCCATCGCCCGGAAAAAACGCGAGATTGCTCTGAACATCGTCGACACCTCCCAAGTTGTATCGTGGTGGGTTGGTAGCCATCTCGCTCCGCGAGATGTGGCCTTTCCGTCCGTGAGATGTGGCCTAAGAACTCGGGAGGGTCAAAGGCTACATCTCGCGGAGCGAGATGGCTACTATAAGGCATTCTATGTTATTGTCCGATCGGTCGAAAGACTTCGTCGTATCCGACAGCAAGGCGAACCCCGCCGCCAGCTATCCCAGGCAGTATTAT
>JABMRP010000072.1 GCA_013202535.1 Planctomycetota bacterium | reverse complement strand
TGGCCGCAGGCGGACAAAAACGAACCCGTTCCCAACGCGTTGCTTCGCTGGAATTGCCTCCCGGACGCTTGGCCCGGACGTGGGCGATTCTGCAGCATCGCGACGTTCTCTTGCGCATTGCCCTGGTCTTGGCCGGCGCGGTCCTGCTGTGCGTGGTGACGACGGGTTGGGACCCGCCGCTGCCTTATCGGCTCGGCTATACACCCTCGTCCAGCATCACCGCCCGAGTGCCGTTTGCCCAAGTCGATTCGCGGGCCACCGAGATCGCACGGGATCAGGCCCAGCGCAGAGAACGGCACGTCTACGCGAGACATCCGGAGTTGCTGGCCGGGCCGAGCGCATCGCTGGTCAACGCGGTGGCCGAGGTGATTCGCGCCGAAACGCTCGCCGATTTGACCGCCGGGGAATGGGATCAGTTCCAGCCGCCGGAGTCCGAGGACCGGATCGATCCCGGTCGGCAAGCCGCGGAAGTCCAGTTTCAGCGGTTCCGCGAAGCCCTGGCCGGGGATGAGAAGCTGACCCGTTTCCAGAAGGCGGTGACGGCGGCCCTGGCTCCCTGGGAATCGCGGGGATTGCTGGAGAAGCTCTCCCAGGGTCCTGGCGAAGGGAATCCCGAGGAAATCGTCGTCTATCCGGTCGGACACCCCGACCAGACCCTTGTCGTTGCCGTGTCCGACGTGCTCATCGGCGACGGGACGGCCATCCACGTGAGCCTGCACAAGCATCTCCAACCGGAGGAGGTGGCCGACGCTGTCTTCGAATGGCTGCAGCGCCATTTGACCGACACGCTGGTATTCGACGAGGACGCTACCGACGCGGCCAAGGCCAAGGCCGCGGCCGGCGTTCTCGATCAGTTCAAGCGTTACGAACCGGGCGACGTCATGGCCAAGGCCGGTATACCGCTGGACGCCGATACGATGCGGACGCTCCGCCAGGAGCATCGGGCCGTGATCTCGGGAACGCCGACGGCCCAAAGAGCGTTTCGGATGTTCGCCCGGGCGTCGGCCGTGATCGTCATGGTCCTGATCCTCTTCACCTTCTGTGGGATTTACGGCTTCCACCGCACCAGCCGTTTCCTCGTCGATTCCAAACAACTGGCCCTGCTGCTTGGCCTCATTGCGGTCACCGTGGGCTTCTCGCGCTGGGCCGCCATCGAACCGATTCGCGCCGAAATCATTCCCCTGTTGCTCTTCGGCATGGCCGTGGCCATCGCCTTCGGACGCGAGACGTCCATGCTGCTATCCGGAGTCACCGCCCTGATCATGGTCGCGGGCTTGGGAACCGGGTTGACCGGTTTTCTCGTGTTGATGGGCGTGACGACCGTGGCCATCCTCATGCTCCAGCGGATCCGCAGCCGCCGGAAACTGATCTACGTCGGGTTGGTCTGCGGTGCCGTGGCGATGATGGTGACCGTCGTGGCCGGGTTGCTGGATAACCAGCCGCTGGCCGGACCGCTCTTGACCGACGCCCTGCGAAACGCCCTCTGGGCGCTGGCCGCCGGGTTCCTCATGAGCGGGTTGCTCCCCTTTATCGAATCGCTCTTCGGCGTGGTCACGGAAATCAGTTTGCTGGAGTTGGGCGACGTGGCCCATCCCCTGTTGCAGGAACTGGTCCGCCGCGCGCCGAGTACCTACAACCATTCGATCAGCGTCGGGGCCATTGCCGAAGCGGCGGCCGAATCGATCGGCGCCCGCGGGTTGCTGGTGCGGGTGGGCGCCTATTTCCACGACATCGGCAAGATGCTCAACTCGGGATACTTCATCGAAAATCAGGGCGAAAACGGGAATCGCCACGAGACGCTCAAACCGACCGTCAGCACCTTGGTCATTATCGCCCACGTGAAGGACGGCGTCGACCTGGCACGCCGAAATCACCTTCCCGAGCCGATCATCGATTTCATCGAACAGCATCACGGTACCTGGCTGCTGGAGTTTTTCTACCGCCGGGCCAACGAACAGAAAGAAACCGACCCGGACGCCGGCGAGGTGGAAGAAGCGACCTACCGCTACCCGGGCCCCAAACCGCAAACCAAGGAAGCCGGCGTCCTCATGTTGGCCGACGCCGTGGAGAGCGCCAGCCGAAGCCTCGTCGATCCGGCCCCGGCGCGATTGGAGAGTATCGTTCGCGACATCGCCGAGAAGCGCTTGCGAGACGGCCAGTTCGACGAAAGCGGATTGACCCTTCGCGAGTTGCGCACCATTCAGAACAGTCTGGCCAAGACGCTGGCGGCAATCTACCACGGCCGCGTGAAGTATCCCGATCAACGGACCGCCTGAGAAAGGTTCATCCAACCATGATCGACGTTGCCGTCTCCAACCGGCAGACACGCCTTGCCGTCGATGGCGACCGGCTCGGCGAGGCGGTGCGCGCCGTGATGGCCGGCTCGACAATCAGCCGGGCGGAAATCTCCGTCGTCGTCGTCGACGATCCCACGATCCACGATCTGAACCGGCGTTTCCTCGACCACGATTGGCCGACCGACGTGATCAGCTTTCCCCTGGAGCAAGAAGACGGCTACGTCGAGGGGGAGGTGGTTGCCAGTGCCGATACGGCGCTGGCCGAAGCGCCGACGTACGGCTGGTCGGGCGAAGACGAGTTGTTGCTCTACGTGATTCACGGTACACTGCATCTGGTAGGATACGACGACGCCACGCCGGAGGAAAAGGCCGAGATGCAACGCCGCCAACGCGAGATCTTGGCGATCTTCAACCTCCAGTCCCGCGACGAGGAGGCCGCCGCCGATCCCCCGTCGCCGGTGTCCGATCGAGGAGGTAAGAACACCCCGTGATCTCCTTGGCGTTCTGGACGGCAATCGTCGCTCTGGCGGTGGCGTGTGCGGCGGCAGTCGGGGCCCGGTCGCTCGGCGAGTTCTCGCGACACGATCTCGAGGAGATCTGCCGCCGCCGGAAATCGCGCCACCGGCTCGGCCAGATCCTCCACCTCCACGACGAGGTGGCTCTGGGAGCCGAGGGTCTCCGTGTATTGGCCACCGCCGTGGCGGTCGCCGCCGCGACGATCGGGTATCGTCTCGACGTCGCCTCAAAGGAAGCCGGACACTGGAGTTCGACCGTTCTGGTCGCGCTCGGCGGTGTACTGCTGTTGGCCGCGGCGCAGATCTGGATACCCCGGGCGATTGCCCGACTGTGGGCCGAACCGTTGCTCTATTTCACCTGGCCCGCCTGGCAATGGGTCGGTCGGGTAATGACCCCCATGGCCTGGAGTGCCCGGTTCGTCGACACGCTCTTTCATCGCCTCGCCGGCCGGATCCCCGAAGTGCCCGACGAAGAATCGTTCGAGGACGAAATCCGCACGATTGTGACCGAAGGCCATCGCGAAGGGCTCCTGGAGGAAGACGCCCGGGAGATGATCGAGGGGGTTATCGAGTTGGGCGACGTCAGCGTGTCGGAGATCATGACCCCGCGAACCGACATGGTCTCGATCCCCATGGCGCTGAGTTGGCAGGAGGCGCTGGACTTCGTCGTCCAGGTGGGCCATACGAGGATTCCGGTCTACGAAAAAACCCGCGACGACATCGTCGGTATCCTTTACGCCAAGGACCTGCTGCCCGAGTTGGCCAAGGGGCCGACCGAACCGGTTCAACCCTGGACCGCCCTGCTGCGCGAGCCGTATTTCGTGCCCGAGACCAAGCCGGTCGACGTGCTCCTGCAGGAGTTTCAACGCACGCGCCACCATATCGCCCTGGTGCTCGACGAATACGGCGGCGTCTCCGGGCTGGTCTCCATGGAAGACGTATTGGAAGAGATCGTCGGCGAAATCGTCGACGAATACGACAAGGACCTCGTCGACGGCATCCGCCAGACCAACGACGGCGCCGAGGCCCTGGGCAAGGTTCATATCGACGAGGTGAACGATCGGCTCGGGCTCGAACTCTCCGACGAGGGCGAGTTCGACACCATCGCCGGGTTCGTCTTCAGCGAGTTCGGCCGCATTCCCTCGGTGGGTGAGGAACTCATCCGCGGTAACGTCCGCATCACGGTCCTGGAAGCCACCCGCCGCCGCATCGAACGGGTGCGCATCGAGACCCTCGACTCCCCCCAGCGCGGCACGGCGTGAGCGAAGCGGAAGACGCCGGTGTGCTTGGAAAGGGGATGATTTCGCTCAGCCCAGTCCGGGGAGGATGCTGTCGTCGAGCCCGGAGCGGCGAAGCGTGCGGACCACCGAGATGAACTGCTCCAGGCTGACCGGCTTGGTCATGTAGCCGTTGACACGCAGATTCTCCCCCTCGAGTACGGCCTTGTGGACTTCCGAGGCGGTCAGCACCACCACGGGCAAGCTCTCCAGATGCGCGTCGGCGCGGACTTGAGTGAGTACCTCGCGGCCGTCCAACTTGGGCAACTGCATGTCCAGCAGCACCAGATCGGGACGCGGGGTGCGGGCGAAGATCCCGTCGCGATGGAGAAACCGCATCGCCTCGTCGCCGTCGCGCACCAGACTTACCCGGCACGGCACGTCGCACTCCTTGAGCGCTTCGATCGTTGTGCGGGCGTCTTCCAGGTCGTCTTCCACAAGCAGGATTTCCATGGCCCTGCCCACGGCATCACAGCTCATGGTCGCTCTCCTTCCTCACGGGGACACGATAGCCGGGCTTCCTCGGAAGCTCCCCAGGCGACTTCCCAGCGTGCCCGCAGTCTACCCCAGGAGATGGAATATCGCCAGACCGTGTCGCCAAGAACCTGAACGTCGCCAAGAACCCAAACGCTCCGGTCAGGTGGCGTGGCATGCCGGCCCGACCGGAGCGAGAGGAGAGAAGGAGTACAACAAAAGCGCGGGGATACGTGCCCGGCTAGACCGAGGCCGTTTCCTCCTTGCGAATAGACGAGCGGCTGTTGTCGGTCTTGAACCGGGCAACCAGATCGCGAAGGCCCGCGGCTTGCGCCCCGAGTTCTTCGCTGCTGGAGGCCATCTCTTCGCTTCCGGCGGCGGACTGCTCGGTGACCTGGGCGATTCCTTGGATCGCCTCGGCTACCTGCTGGGCGC
>JABMRP010000696.1 GCA_013202535.1 Planctomycetota bacterium | reverse complement strand
CGCCGTGGGGATCGACGGGAAGGTGCTGATGATCTTCTCGGCCGGGGTGCCGATCTCAAACGGCTCGTAATGCTTCGGATCCAATGTGTCCGGAGCCGCCATCCCGCCGGCCATCCAAAGCAGAATGCAACTGTCGGCCGTGGGCGCGGGTTGTTCGATCGCCGGGCCCGCCTCTGCCGCCGGAACGAGACTCGGCTCTCCCAGGAACATGCCCGTCAGAGCGGCCGCGCCGCCGTTGCGAAGGAAACTCCGCCGGGTCAGCCGCCTCGTTTCGTCGTTTGCATCGCCCATGGCATTCTTCCTAACGAATCATTTGAAATTCCGGTAACATGAGCACGGCCCAGAGCAGATCGGCCAGCCCTTCTTCGGAGATCGGCTCGCCAAGCAGCACTTGGGCCGTGGCCAGTTCGTCCGGCGTCGGTGATCGGGAAAGTGCGTTGCGGTAAAGCCAGACGATCGTCGCTTCGCCCGAACGCTCGGGATGCTGTTGCCGAAGGTTCTTCGCACCCCGGCCGACCAGATCGTTGAGAACCCGGCCGTTGGTCAACTCCAGGGCCTGAAGCGTGGTCAGTTCCCCCGGCCGCGTGGTGACGACCTGTTCCCGATTCGGCCGTCCCAGCGACCGCAGCAGGCCATCGGCGTTGACCAGCGACGCGCGAATCGAAACCGGCGACCCGTCCGGGAAAATCACCTTCGCGTCCGGCTTCGCCGGCGCCGTGCCGGTGAGCATCCACACGGCATCGACAAACTGCTCGGCCGTCATTCGCCGAGCCGCCGGGCCGTGAAACACAAACTGCCGCTCGTCCTGCCCATCGATCGTCGCCGCACATTGCGATTGATACGCCCGGGAAGTGACGATCAACTCGATCGTCTTCTTCAGATCGTAGCCGTTATCGGCCAGATGCACGGCCAAGTAATCGAGCAGGTCCGCGCTCCACGGCTCGTTGCTCATGACGTCGACCGGATGGACGATCCCCCGGCCCATCAGCCGCTGCCAGAGGCGGTTCACGACGGTGCGCGTCAGCCGGCCGTTCTCCGCATCGGTCAGGAGCTTGGCGAACTGTTCGAGCCGCTGGTCTCGCGAGCCGGCGGGATCGACCTCGCCCAGACTCGGAAACGGGAACTTCGCCACGGCCGTTACGCCGGTCGGTTTGTCGCAACGATACATCTCCAGCGGCCGCTCGGCCGTGATCGCCGCCAGCCCGTAGGCGTCGGCCAGTTTCCAGTCGTCGACAAAGCTGTCGTGGCACGACGCACACTTCATGTTGACGCCCAGAAACACCTGCGACGTGTTCTGCGCGAATTGCAGCTCGGGCGACTGGCTGGCGTTGACGTTCCCCCGCCACTTGATCCCGCGAATGAACCCGTCCGACTGGTCGGTGGGATGGATCAACTCGCGGACAAACTGGTCGTAGGGCTTATTCTCGGACAGCGATTGGTACAGCCAGGCCGTAATCTGCCGCCGCCCGCCGTCGATATAGCCGGTGCCCTGATAGTCGTTTCGCAGCAGATCGTTCCAAAAGGTCAGCCAGTGGTCGGCATAGGCACGACGGTCCCCGAGCAACCGGTTGATGACTCGCTCGCGCCGATCCGCTGTAGCGTCGGCCGCGAAGGCATCGAGCTGCTCGGCCGTCGGCAGCAATCCGGTCACGTCGAGCGAAACCCGCCGCAGAAACGCGGCGTCGCTGATGCCCGGCCCAGCGGTCACTTCGTGTTTGGCGAAGTACGGATCGAGAATCCGATCGATCGGATGCGCGTGGTCGCTCGGCGGCAATTCCGGGCGCCGCGGTTTGATGGACACTTTGCCGGCCTGCCCGGCGATGGAAACGCCCTCGGCCCACGAGGCGCCTTGCTCGATCCACGTCCTGAGCACCGCGATCTCGTTGTGGGTCAACGGATCACCCTTGGGCGGCATTCGCTCGAGGCGATCCTCACTGGTCACGCGATAGATCAACTCGCTCTCGTCACTCTTACCCGGCACGACGGCCTCCGACTTGATCAGGCCGGCGCGCGTATCCATCGAGAGTCCGCCTTTGCGGGCGTCGCCCGTGTGGCAAGTCGCGCAACGATCCCTCAGAATCGGCAACACGTCGTGCGCAAAATCAACCGACTCATCCGCCAGTGCCCAATTTGCACCCCCAAGAACCGCAACGACCGCCAAGGCAAACCGTGTCATGCAAACACCTTCGTCCGAAACGAGTTACGCCAAGCCTACCTGGTATTATTCGCAAACGGCTCGCCCAAGGAAAGCGTGCCGACCCCGAGGATTCGGCCGATGACGGGGGGTTACCGCGGGGGATGCGTGTTGACAAGCCGTGCCGCCGCCGGGGCGTCGACCAGCCAAAGAATCGTGCCCGAGGTTGGCCGGACAGTTTGCGCGGGCAGGCGGTGGG
>JABMRP010000695.1 GCA_013202535.1 Planctomycetota bacterium | reverse complement strand
TCTGCGTCCCTATTGGCGGATACTGGACGCTTTCCTCTCAGCCACCCCTCAGCAGCGTGCTCCGCCAATGATCGCGATCATCGACTACGGAATGGGCAACCTTCGCAGCGTGCAGAAGGGCTTCGAGAAGGTCGGCCACGAGGCCACGGTGACCGCCGACCCGGCGGTGGTGGCCGCGGCCGAGAAAGTCGTGCTGCCCGGTGTCGGGGCGTTCGAGGACGCCATGTCGGAACTGCGCCGTCGCCGGATGGTCGGCCCGATCCTCGAAGCGATCGACCGAGGGAAACCCTTTCTGGGAATCTGCCTGGGCTTGCAGTTGCTCTTCGAGACCAGCCACGAACACGGTCGGCACCAGGGGCTCGGTGTGTTGGCCGGCGAGGTCGTGCCGTTTGAGCTGCCGCCGAAATACTCGGTTCCCCACATGGGCTGGAATCAACTGTCGATGCGCCACCGGCCGCCTATCCTCCAGGGGATCGACGAAGCAGCGTACGTCTACTTCATCCACTCCTTCTACGTCGTGCCCACCGACGCGGCGGTGATCGCCACGGAAACCGACTACCCCGATCCGTTCTGTTCGATGATCTGGCGCGACAATCTCTACGCCTCGCAGTTTCACCCCGAGAAGAGCCAGGCCGACGGCCTGCGCATCCTCAAGAACTTCGCCGCGTTGCCATGAACATCAATCGCCGAGAGTTCCTCCACCGGAGTACACGTCTGGCGTGTGCCGGCACGGCGCTGGGCACGTTGACCGCCGCCGAAACCATCTCGGGCGATGACGGCCCGTCCGAGCCGCTCCCCATCATCGACACGCACCAGCACTTGTGGGATCTGGGCAAGTTGCGTCTGCCGTGGCTGCAAAACGTACAGCATCTGCAACGCAATTTTCTTACCGCCGATTATCTCAAGGCCGTGCGCGGTTTGAACGTTGTCAAGGCCGTCTACATGGAGGTAGCCGCCGCACCGGAGCAGAAGTTGATCGAGGCGGAGATTGCCGTGGAACTGTGCCGCCGGACCGACAACCCGACGGTCGCCGCGGTGATCGGCGGGCGGGTCGACGACGACCGTTTCCCGGAGTACATCGGGCGATTTAAGAACAGCCCCTACGTTAAGGGCGTGCGGCACATGCTCCACCGGCGGCCCGGGACGGCGGGGTTGCAGATCGGCCAGAAGTTGATCGCCGGCGTTCGCCTCTTGGGAAAACTGGGGATGCGGTTCGATTTGTGTATCCCGCCCGAGACGTTGTCCTACGGAGCGAAGCTGGCCATGGGATGCCCCGAGACACGGATCGTATTGGACCATTGCGGCAACGTCGACCCCAAGGCGTTCGTGCCGAAAGATCGCGTCAGTTCGCCTCCAGAAAGCGACGCCGACCGATGGCGGCGGGGGATCGAGGCGCTGGCCCAGCGTAAGAACGACGCCGACTGGTGGCGGCGGGGGATTGAGATGGTGGCCCGACAGGAGAACGTCGTCTGCAAGATCTCGGGCGTCGTCGCCCGGGCGCCGAAGGGCTGGACGGCCGACGATCTGGCCCCGATCGTCAACCACTGTCTCGACACGTTCGGCCCCGACCGGGTCATGTTCGGCAGCGACTGGCCCGTCTGCACGCGCGCCGCCACGCTTCGTCAATGGGTTGTCGCTTTGCGTCGCATCATCGCCCCCCGCGACATATCCCAGCAGCGCAAGCTACTGCACGACAACGCCCAGCGATTCTACGCGTTGGGGTAATGCTGCCGCTAGCGGCCGAACTGGTCGCGGCGAGATTGGCAAGCTCCCGTTGGAGACGGCCCGCCGCTGGGCCGAATCCAGGCTAGACCCCATCACTAGCGGGGCATTTTCGGCCCGATTTCCAAGGATCTTGGGATTTTTCGGAAAAGGGCGAGAAAATTGTTGCACCGCCGGAAATTAGGGTTTACGATCAGGCTTGCGCGTGCCGCTTGAATGGGTTGCCCAGTGTGGCCGGGGCTTGAACGGCCATACCTTGCCCACGAAAATCCATCGATGAACCGTCCGACACAATACCGTCCATCACCCCACAGCCGCGGCCATCCTGCTGGCCCTGGGAGGAGGAAGCGACAGCAATGACCCACGGAAAACTAGATTCGCGTCCGAGTTGAAACCACATCGTTGATCGGAAAACGTCACACGAAAAGTAATTCCTTTTTCTATTGGAGGTGCGTCATGTCGAAAGTATCGAAAGTATTGGCAGTGGTGTGCGTGGTGCTGGGCCTGACCTGCAGCGTGTCGATGGGTGGCGTGATATTCTCCGTGGACCACAATAACCTGCCAGCCGTCGGGGCTACCGTAGATAACTGGGGAGACTTCACAAAGCGGAATGGAAATCCGACGGTCGTGGACTTCGGCGGAGAAAAATGGATGGAGAATCTGCGCGACACGAGCGACCGCCTGAGGCACGACAGCGGCGGGCATGGTACTACACCAATCCCAATCACTGGCGCAACCATCGTGACGGCGATCAAACCCACACGGCACGCCAGCGGCAATCCATGGACCTCGATTGTGGATGTTTTCTACGATCAGTTGTGCATCGGGGTGAGGAACGAAACCGGGGAGATCAAAGTCAAGATCAGCGGTGACAACGGAGCTAACCCAATTTGGACGAGTTCAAGCACCTTGCCCGAAGAACCAGGGGTGTTGAGCCTTTCCGTCGAAAGCGGCGCCAACCCCGCATTCGAGGTCTTCTGGCGCGGCGAAAATGACGCGGTGGCGGTATCGATGGGGACAGGAAACGGCAATACAGCGGGCCAGCCTTACACGGCGTTATACCCGAGCGCCAACGGCAGAGGCTACGCCCAGTATATCAATCTCGGCGGCAATGACCCCGATGGGTGGCCGATCTTCAACGGCCTCATCGGTGACACGATTGTATACGACGAGCAGCTATCACCAGCGGCCCTTTTGGCGGTGCAAGATCAAGTTCGGGCGGACATGGGCATTGGCGGCGCCGCCGGCCCGCCGTCTTCGACGGTTATCCTCTCGGATGGACATACTGGCGACTACCGTATCATCTTTGCCACGCTCGGGACGCATGGCGCGAAAGATATAGCAATCGGCCCATACAACACCTTCGTCGACACTGAGGCCGGTTTGGCAGCGTCGACGGAGACGGTTGGTTTAGCCACTGATTGGACTGCCGTTGGCTCAACCACTG
>JABMRP010000694.1 GCA_013202535.1 Planctomycetota bacterium | reverse complement strand
ATCGGCGAGGCGCGCCATCTCATTGGCGGATTGCGCCCGCCGGCGCTGGATGAGTTGGGGATCGTCGCCGCGTTGGAGTTTCTCGTCGGCGAGCAGTCGGAAAGAGGTACCAAGGTCGATTTCGTCGCTTGCGTCACCTTCGACCGGCTGGAACCGCTTCTGGAGGGCGCGATCTACCGGATCGTGCAAGAGGCGCTGACCAACGTTCAGCGTCACAGCCAGGCGTTTCGAGCCCGCGTGCGTTTGAATCAGATGGGCAGTCGGCTTCACCTGGAAATTCGCGATTGGGGCATCGGTTTTGATCCGGCCACCGTGCCGGGCAATCGCTTTGGTCTGGACGGTATTCGCGAGCGGGTGCGCCTGGTTCGCGGCGAACTGTCCATCGAGGGCGATTTGGGTAAAGGAACCCGAGTATTTGTTGACATACCCCTTGTTCAATCTATCGAACCTGTTGCGCGCTCCTTGGAAGCAGCCAACACAACCCATCGGAGTATCGAATGAGCAATATCAAGTTGCTGGTCGCGGACGACCACGAAGTGGTTCGTTGCGGATTAAGAAGCCTTCTTGCGGGAACCGACATCGAGATCATCGGCGAAGTGTCCACCGGCGAGTCCGCGGTGCGCTTTACGCTGGAGCAGGATCCCGACGTCGTACTGATGGACATCCGCATGCCCGAGGGCGACGGACTGACCGCGCTGGGCCGCATCAAGCTGGACAAGCCGGAAATGCCCATTCTCATGCTCTCGACGTTTGACAACCCGACCTATATTGCCCGATCGGTTGCCTTGGGCGCCAGCGGTTACCTGCTCAAAGGTTGCACGCGCGATCACCTGATCCAGTCGATTCGCACGGCCGCCTCCGGAGAAAGCGCCTGGACGCGAGACGAGTTGCGCCGCGTGACCGGCGCGTTGGCCACGCCCCGGTTGGCCGCCGACGTCGAGGTCCCCTTGACCCAGCGCGAAAGCGAAGTCCTCCGCCAGTTGGCCTACGGCTTGACGAACAAGGAAATCGCCCAGGCGCTGCACATCAGCTACGAGACGGTCAAAGAGCACGTCCAGCATATCCTCCGGAAGATCGGTGTTTCCGATCGTACGCAAGCCGCCGTTTGGGCCGTTCGCAAAGGACTCGTCTGAGCACCCGGCGGTAACAGCGTGTCGAAGAACACCGATATCCGAATCCGCGAAGTTCGGGCCGAAACCCAACGGTTCGCCTACCGGACGCCGATGAAGTTCGGCGGTCGCGTGGTCACCGACGCCGTGCTGTTGCACGTCACCGTCGACGTGGAAACGCGCGACCATCGGAGGGCTTCCGGGTTCGGGTCGATGCCCATGAGCAACGTTTGGGCCTGGCCCAGTGCCAAGGTTTCCAGCGAGGCCGCGCTGGCGGCGATGGTCGAGACGGGGCGGCAGGTCGCCGATCGTGCCGCCGGCTACAACGATGCCGGCCATCCCTTGGAGATAACCCATCACCTGGCGCCAAGCTACGAAGCGGTGGCCCGGGAAGTGATCGCGGCCGCGGCTCTGGACGAACCCATGCCACGGCTGGCGCAGTTGGTAGCGGCTAGCCCGTTGGAAGCGGCGATTCACGACGCCTACGGCAAGGCGTTGGGTAAAAACTCCTACGACCTGCTCGGGCCCGAGTTTGCCAATGCCGATATGTCGACGTATCTGACCGGCGAGTTTGCCGGGCAGTATCTTGATCGCTACACCTTGCGACAGCCCAAGCCGTCGATGCCCTTGTACCATCTGGTCGGTGCATTGGACCCGTTGACCGACGGGGATATTGCCGCGCGCGTCGACGACGGCCTGCCCGAGACGCTGCCGGAATGGATCGCCGCCGATGGCCTGACGCATCTGAAGATCAAACTGGCCGGCGACGATCTGGCCTGGGACGTCGACCGCGTGGCAGCGGTCGAACGTGTGGCAGCCGAAGCCCAGGCTACGCGCGGGTGTCCGCGGTGGTGTTACTCGGCCGACTTCAACGAGAAGTGTGCCAGTGTGCAGTACGTTCTCGATTTCCTCGCCTGCCTGGCCGAACAATCGCCCGCCGCGCTGGCCCGGCTGCAGTACATCGAACAGCCCACCCATCGCGATCTCCGAGCGAATCCCGAGAACCGGATGCACGAAGCGGCCAAGATCAAACCGGTCGTGATCGACGAATCGCTGGTCGATCTGGAGAGCTTGCTCTTAAGCCGCGAACTCGGCTACTCGGGCGTCGCGCTGAAGGCATGCAAGGGACACAGCGAGGCACTGTTAATGGGCGCGGTGGCGCAGCATTACGGGATGTTTCTCTGCGTCCAGGATCTCACGTGCCCGGGCGCATCGTTCCTGCACTCCGCCTCGCTCTCGGCGCGCATCCCCACCATCGCCGCCATCGAAGGCAACGCCCGGCAGTATTGCCCCGCGGGCAACGCCGGCTGGTCCGATCGCTTCCCCACGATGTTCAACGTCACCGACGGCACCCTGGGTACCGCCGCATTGGACGGCCCGGGGTTGGGGTTTTGATAGTAGCCATCTCGCTGGAGCGAGATGTAGCCTTTGAAGCACGTTAGGGCGAACCACGCCAGTGCTTATCTTCCCCACCGGCCCCATGCCGGTGGGAATTCGCGACGAGAAACAGGCCTTCATTGATATCGAGGGCCGAAGCAACAACGCCAATCAATCAGTGATGTCCCCTTTTCCGGCTCCGTACGGCAAAGAGCGAGCCGAACGCGCCAAGAACCATCAGGATCCAAGTGCCCGGCTCGGGGACGACCGCGGAAAGCTGGAGCGTCGTGCCGGCGTTGACGAGTTCGTACTGGAAGGACATGCCCGCGGGCATCGCGCTCGGCTCGATCAGGCCGAAGTCGGAGCCAAGGGTAATACCCCCAGTCGCGGTGAGCACGTCGTAGAGGTTGCCGCCACCGGGCACGTGGCCGCCTTCGAGCATGATCTCCACCAGGCCGTTCAGATCGGCCGCGCCGAAGACTTCGACCAGGTCGTTGTCCCCGTTGTCGGGTCCGGCGATGTCGACCTGGTAGATGCCGTCGTTCATCAGGTAGTCGCCCAGGACCGCGGTGGTACCGACCGGGTCGCCGGGGGCCAGGATGCCGCCGCCCTGGACCAACGGGACGGGCGTGCCGCCGACGCCCAGTTGGTCCATCGGCGTGTAGATGTCCAGGTTGAGCTGCCAGTCCGTCAAGGTGTCGACCGCGGCGCCCGCGCCGCCGTTGTACAGGGCGGCGACCTCGGTGTCGCTGAGCACGCGGCTCCACAGGGCGAAGTCGTCGAGCTTACCGTCGAGGTCGCCCCACCGGTCCGTCGCCTGCCGGGCGATGCCCAGCGAAAGGCCCTCGGGCGACTTCGCCAAACCGGCCGCATTGTCGCCGAGGTCGAGGGGCACCAGTTCGCCGTCCAGCCAGAAGTGTGCCTCGTCGGAGGTGCGGTTCGCGTCAAAGGTGACGACCATGTGGTGCCAAGTGTCGTCCTGAACGGCAAAGTCGGGCACCGGACCCGTGAACTCGGTGTTGCCGTTCATATCGACGTAGGCTTCCAGGGTCGTGCCCTCGGACCCGACCTCAAGGTGGTCGTTGCCGGTGCCCGAGTGGGCGACCAGCGTGTTGTTCACGTCATGGTTGGTGGCGGGGTCCACGTGCTCGTCGCGTTGGAACCAGAGCGAGAGGCTGAAGACCGGTACGGTCACGTCGCCGCCGAGGACGGAGCCTTTGCCGAAGTCGATGTAGTCGTCGTCGCCGTCGTGGTCGATGGCGCCACCCAGCTTACCGGCGACGAGGTTGCCAACGCCCATCGCCCCAAGTACCTCGTTGGCGGCGAGCTTGCCGTCCTGCGGCGTGCCGGTGCCCGAGATGTCGGGAGTGGTGAACGTCGCGTCGGCATGACCGATGGCGCCGAGGTTCTTGAGCACCCCGCCGTTGAAGACGAACTGGGAGGTGGCCTCGGTGGCCACGATGCTGCCGCCACCCATGTCGAGCACGCCGCCGGAGAGGTTGAACCGGTCGGTGGCGTTGGCGAACAGGATGCTGCCGCCCTCGGTGGCGATCAGGCCGGCCTGGAGGTTGACGACATCCGTGGCGTTGGCGCTTCCCCGGTAGTCGATCGAGCCGCCGGCGCCGTTGGTGACCCGCAGAGTGGCGCCGTTGACCGTCAGTGTCGACGTGCCGCTTCCGCCGTTGGAGAGCCTGACGTCGTCGCCGGTGATCAACTCGCCGCCGTTGAGGGTGGCCAGACCGACGCCCTTGTTGAGGTTGAAGTCGCCGTGCGACCCCGGGTTCTGGACGAAGGCGGGCCTGAGGTCCACGGTTCCGCCGTTGAGCGTAAACGTCGCGTTGGAGTTGCTGTCCTGTCCGACGATGAAGTTGTCGGTCAGTTGCGTTACCGTACCGCTGTCCATTTGCACGACGCCGGTGCCGGACTCGGCGGTCTCAAAGTTGCCGCCGGAGACGGTGACCGTGGGGGATCCGCCGCCCACGCCGATGAGCACGGTTCCGCTCGATCCGCCCACCGCCGCGACCCGCAAGTCGGCGCCGGTGACGTGAAACTCGCCGCTCTTGATGTCCAGCGTGCCGTCGCTGCCGCTCTTTCCGCCGATGCGGGCGTTGTCGGCGGTGACGATACCGCCCTCGACGGTGAGGATACCGGTTCCCGACTCCGCGACCGCAAGCGTGCCGGTGGTGGTCAGGGTCTGCCCGGTCGAGACGGTGTACGCACCCGTGGTCCCGGCGGCGTGGCCGGTGCGGAACGTCTGCACGGTGATGTTTCCGGCGACGTTAAGCGTGCCGCCGTCGACGTACAAGTTGGCGGTGTCCACGGCCGCATTGGACTCGATGACATCACCGGCGACGTTCAGCACGCCCCCGGTGAGGTTGTACGTGCCGCCGTCATCCCCGGGGGCGGGCCCGAAGCGAAGATTACCGGCGATGGTGACCGTGCCGCCATCCTGGTTGACCGTGCCCTTCGCCCCGCCGCCAAGGATCAGTTCGCTGGCGCCGGTCAGCGTCAGGCTGCCGTTGCTGATGTCCAGCCGGGCCGCATCGGCGCCGGTTTCCGCGGCGATTCGCAGATCGGAGTTTCTGGTGACAATCGAGGCGGCGTTGTCGATCGCCGCCGTGACGGTCCCGCCGGGAAGGTCTCCGTCGCGCTTGATCTGGACAGTGTTCGCGTCCGGCGTGAGGACCGTCCACCCAGCCGTGCCGGAAGTGAGCAGGGGGTTGGCTGTCATCGAGTTGGGCGAAGTGATCACGTCAAACGTGGCGCCATCGGGGATCGGGTTTTTGGCGATCTCGGGGATATAGCCCAGGTCCCATTTCGTGCCGATGTTGTCCCAAATGTCCGTCCCGCCGTTCCATGTGTCGATGGTCCCCGTGGCGGCGACGCGGTCGACCTTGTCCACGATTTCGAGCGTCGGGCTGTCGGTAAAGGTCGCGGAGACTTTCGCGTTAAGTGGGGCCGATACGCCCGTCGTGTTGTTCACCAGGTCGAGCTGCAACACGGACGAGCCGGCCATCGAGAAGGTATCGAATTCGCGAGTCGCGTCGCTGCCGGTGATCTCCAGGCGGCCGCCGCCGCTGAGGTGGGCCGCTGTCGTGTTATTTCGGTCGTTTACCAGCCCGTTGAGCACGACCGTGCCGGTGCCGCTGACGTTGAACGTCTCCAGTCGGCTCGCACCGTTATTGCCCGACTGGTAGCCGTTGCGGGCTTCGAGTGTGCCGCCGCTGACGTTGAGCGTCGAGCTGCCGTTGCGGCCGTTAATCCGGTCGACACTGATGGTGCCGCCGCTCTGATTCAGTTCAAACGTGGTGGCCGGGCCGCCGTTCTGGAGGGCCCAGTCGTCGCCGATGGTCAGGATGCCATCGGAGTGGTTGTGGATCGCCGTGCCGTCGTTGACGTTGTAATCCGCTCCGCCTGAATTGGAGAACGTTCCCCCGCTGAAGTTGATTGTGGACGTGCTGTTGTCGTTGCCTTGACCCAAGATCAGGTTCTGGGCGTCCATCGAGACGGAGCCGCTCTGCATGTTGAAGACGGCGGTGATCGTATCCGAGCCGGCGCTCTCCGGGCCGCCGATCTCGAACCGGCCGCCGGTGGTCGTCACCGTCGCCCCGTTGATGGTCAGCGTGCCCGTGCCGCCCGGACTGTTGCCGATCTGAATGGCTTGGGTCTCGTTGCCGGCTTCGTTGATCGCCACAGTGCCGCCGTGGAGCTCCACCAGCCCGGTCGAGGTGCCGTTTCCGATGAGCAGTGAATCGATGGTCCAGGTCCCGGAGGACATGATGATCGTGCCGTTGTTGGCGCCCTCGCCCACAAAGACCTGGTTGGCGACTGCACCTGCCTGGGTGATGTTTGCGGTCAGCCCGCCAGCGACGGTTGCATCTTGGCTGGCCGCCGGACGGACCGACGTGTTCCAGTTTCCGTCGCTATTCCAGTCGCTGTCGGCCGGGTCGAGATCGTCGAAGAAGACCCCGGTTGGGGCCGTAGGGAAGCCCCCGGAGATGCCGTACTTCTGCTGCAAGTACGACCCGATGGCGTCGAACTCCGGCGTCGTCAGGGCCGCGTCGAAAACGAGCACCTCGGCCACGTCGCCGCGCAAATCCGTCGTACCGCCCAATTGATACCCGGCCGAACCGACGTTGATCGCGTTGCCCGGGTTGTTGGACGTGCCGGTCACCACGGTGTTGCCGCGGTACAGGATCGTGTCCTGGTGCTGGCCGCCGTCGGTGATTTGGACGGTGATGATCTCAGGCGACGAGAGCTGGCCGCCGGTGAAACCGGTTAGCCCGTTGCCGTAGCGGACATTCATCTCCGGGGTGATTCTCACCACTTGGCCGCTGGCGCCGCCGGCCCTCCCGTTGGGGTCGAACACGACGCGGTTGCCGCCGGTCGTGGAGCTGGCCACCACGATGATTGTCTTTTCGCCGGGAGTGGAAAAGAGCGACGTGGCCGGCCCTTCGATGCGCCGCTTGCCGGAATTGAACCGCACAACCGGCCGGCCGTTGAGGACGTCGTCTACCCAGAGGGGACGATTGCCGCTGGGCCCCACGCCGTCCTGTGCCAAAGTGTTGCCGCCGAAGCCTATCTCATCCGACCAGCCAATCACGCGGTTGAGATTCGTCCCGGGATCGAGATTCAGCGTGCCGTCTGCCTTCAGCCAGAGCCGAAGGTCCGTCCCTCCATAGGGCAACACGGCGGCGTGCGCGATTCCGGCCGAAAGGAGGCAGGCGCTCATCAGGCTGCAAACCACAACAGAACGGTAGCTGCACGAAATTCGTCCGAGACGCTTCATGAGACCTTCCCCCCAGGGATAGTTAGTGGAACTTGTGATGTGTTCGGCTCAAAGGGGCGACTGGGCACGATCTCACTTCCGCCTGGCGAAAAAGCCAGACCGATCGCCGCAAAGCCACTTCTTTCAGAGAGGGGATGCCGCGACCACGGCCTCGTCGAATAGCCCCCCCTGAACTTGCATACTACCTAGAGCAAACGGTTGAATCAAGCTTTCAGCACCGAAAATTGAGATTTTTCGTGGCGCCGGTCTCGATTGGGGCGACAAATCCTCTGTCAGGAACCGCCCGCCAGCGCGTTGGCTTGGGGCATGGGTATCAGGTAGGGCTCGATTTGCTCGAGTTTCTTCGGGCCGATTCCCTTGACGTTGCGGATGTCCTGGTGGTCGAGGAAGGGACCCCGCTGATCGCGAAATTCGACGATTCGCCGGGCCAGCGTCTCGCCGATGCCCGGCAGTTGGGCCAGCTCGGGCCACTCGGCCTGGTTGACATCGACCTGAAAGGAGATGTCCTCGGGCGCGGGGCGATCGATCTCCACCAGCCGGCCTTCCCAGCCCCCTTGCAGAAGCCACCACCCAACGGAAGTGCCTAGCCCCGCCAGTACCAACACGGCAACGGCCGCCTGATCGGCCCGTCGCAGGAGCCAGCGAGGAGTCGAATTCGGTTTGTTGGGAGGAGTTTGCACCACGGCCGAATCGCAAGACTAGGACTGCTTTCTCGTTACTGTCCACCGCAAGCGTCTACTCATTATAGGCGAATCCCGACCCGCCACGCCACCGGCACGGGACTCACCTACTTCCTTTGGGTTATTACCAACAGACCATGCGGGTGATGACCGCTTCGCCGAGGGGGATTCTGGTTTCCCCGCCCTGAGGCTATCCTTGAGGATTCACGTTCATCACGACCGGTCCGGACGGAGATTCATCTTGAGCAAGGAATTCCAGCAGATCGATTGGGACGCGGCCGTACGCGAGGATTTACGGCAATTGCTTTCGCTGGCTGTGCGCGAAGACCTGGGCGACGGCGACTGCACTTCGTCGGCGCTGGTGCCCAAGGACTCGACCGGTACGGCGAACGTCGTGGCCCGACAGAGGGGTGTCGTGGCCGGGGGGACCGCAATTGCCCAAGTCACTGCGATGTTCAACCCTGGTTTGAGATGGACGGCCAAGCTCGAAGACGGCCAAACGGTACTGCCGGGCCAACCGATCGGAACGCTCGCGGGGCCTGCAGGTGGGCTCTTGGCCGCCGAACGGCTCGTGCTGAATCTTCTCGGCCGCCTCTCGGGAATCGCGACGCTGACGCGACGGTACGTCGATGCGATCGCCGGCACCGGCGCGCGGATTTACGACACGCGCAAGACGACCCCCGGCTGGCGGCGTCTGGAAAAATACGCCGTGCGCTGCGGCGGTGGCAGGAATCATCGTACGGGGCTTTTCGACGCCATTCTGATCAAGGACAACCATCTGGCCCTGGGTAGCTCGGGCCGCGGGTTTGCGTCTTCGCCGGCCGATGCGGTGGGGAGGGCGCGTCGCTGGGCCGATGCGTTCGGGAAGGCGGAGGACGGACTGATCGTCGAAGTCGAGGTCGACACGCTCCAGCAATTCGACGAAGTGCTGTCCGCCGGGCCGGATATCGTGTTGCTGGACAACATGCCGCCGGACGTGCTTCGCGAGGCGGTCGCTCGGCGCGACGCGGCGGATCACCGCGTCGAATTGGAGGCCTCCGGTGGAATCAGCTTGGAGACGGTCGCCGCGATCGCCCGTTCGGGGGTCGACCGGATCAGCGTCGGCGCGTTGACACACTCGGCCCAATCGCTCGATGTGGGCCTGGACTGGGGTCTGGAGACGGGGTGAGAGGGGAGACGGCGCCTTCTGGGTGGTTTGCCGCTCCAGAGGTCGCCCCTGGACGCCGTTCTGACGCACGTCGCCGCCGATTTTCTCGAATTTGACAGTTACCCGGCCCGACGTATGCTTTCTATGCGTTAAGGTCTTTGTGTCCCGGGGTGTGTCTTTGGGGAATCGACGAACCGATGAACCGGTCTTCCACTTCCGCAGCCGAACATTGCCGCGCGGCTTTCACGTTGATCGAAGCCCTTGTGGCGGTCTCGATTACGGCGATTGCCGGAACCGTCTTGCTGCTGGGGACGACCTCCTCGCTTCAGGCAACCGACGACTCGCTTCGGCGAACGATTGCCTTGGGGCTGGCCGAGCAACTGCTCGATGAAGTCCTCGGCGCCCGATACATGGAATACGGCACCAGTCCGTACCCGACTTCCCTGTCGCCCGGCGGCGACGAAGCGGCCACCGGCACGCGCGAGTTGTTTGACGACGTCGACGATTATAACGGGGTCTTGGCGCAGCCTCCGGAAGATCCCTGGGGCGTGCCGCTGGGCACCGAGGGAACGGCCGGCGCGCAGCGACATCCGAATTTCCAACTTCCCCCCGAGTTTTTCGACCGCTGGCGGCAGGAAGTGAGCGTCTATTACGTGTCCGAATCGGATCTAGCTACGCCCCTGGCCGTTGGACAGACGAGCGATTATCGCGCCGTGGACGTGCGTATCGTCCGCGATGACCCACAACGGGGCGTACAAGAATTGGCCAGGCTTCGACGGGTAGTTTCGTATGTGCCACCGCAATAACCACCGAACCGTGGTCTCCGCCCGACCCGGCACGACCACGCGCCGGCGCGACGCGCTGACGTTGATCGAATTGCTGATTTCCATCTCCATCATGGCGGTCATTGCCGTCAGCCTGGGGAGCCTGGCGCGAGCCGTGCAGGTAAGCTTCGCGTATAGCCAGGGACACGGAGACGCGACCCAGCACGCGCGGGTTGCGATGGCGCACATCGCGCGAACGGTGCGCGAGGCGACGGCCAACGAGCAGTTTCCCGGCGTTCTGGTGCTATCCGAAACGGAAGGTTCGTGGCAGTTTCCCGATACGCTGGTCGTCTGGCATCCCGACGGCCCGGCCGCCGATCCGGCCGGTTTGCCCCGGTACAACGAACTGGTTGTCTTCTCCCCGGATCCAACGTCGCCCAGTATACTGGCCGCTTGGACCATGCCTGGCGACACGGGCATCGTCCCGTCGGTCGACGACACGTCGGCCTGGGCCACGGTTGTGGCGGCGATAAAATCAAGCCCGCAGGCGGATCGCGTGGAACTGACCGACCTATTGCGAACGGCTTCGGTCGACAACGCCTCATCGCCGCGCGGCGTCGTGCGATTCACCAGCGAGCTGAGTCCTTCGGCCTCGGACTGGACCGCCTATCGCGGCGGATCGCGCACCTGGGAGAGTCTCCCCTGGGTGCAGGGGATCCATGGCTTACAAACGGGCCTGCGACAGGTTTGGGTCCGCATCGAGTTGCAGTTGCTTCCCCCGGATCCCTCGTCGGGTGTTGCTCCCGAAGACCAACCCGGCGTGCCGTTTTTCGGTTCGGCCGCTTTGTACTATTCGCTCGCGCCGTGATACCATGCGTACCGCGCTGGGAATGACAGGTAACCCATGACTGCGACAACGAACGGCTCGCCAACATCGAGGCAACGGTCTGCCGTGGAACGACGCTCCGCGAAGAGCCGGCGGGGAGTGAGCGTCATCTTGGTGCTCACGCTGGTCTCGATGACACTCGCCCTGGCTTATGCGATGATGCGGTCGCAAGGCACGGCCGTGCATATTCGCAACAATGCCGACCGCCGAGCACTGGCCCGGCACGCGGCGACCACCGGGCTGACTTTGGCGTGGAAGAAGATGCACACGGCCGCTTGGTCCGGTGTCGACACCTCGCTTGCCGGCGCCGTGGGAGACAACGAAGGCTACACCGTCACCTATACACCCGGCGATCCTACCTTGTCGCCGGACGACGCCGACTATCCCTATCGCGTCACGCTGGAATCGTCGGGGTATTCGATCGATCCGGCCGATCCCACGCGCGTGTCGACCCATCGCGTGCGGGCGGTGGTCCGCCTGGTTCCCCGAGAAATTCCAGCGGAGCCCTCCGATTGGTCGAAGATGCAAGATCGCACGGTCTACCAGACAGGGTCCGATCCGTTTGAACTTGACATCCCCTGCCGAATCACCGGTTCGGTACGCGTGCAAGGCAAGATGAAGATCGCCCGGCACTACCCCGACGACTACGCGGCGTGGACGCAATACCTTACCGACCTCAATAAGATGCGTGTCGCCGGCCGGGAGGACTTTCGCCCGCTGGGCGGTCCCGTTTTCTTGCCGGCCTACCTCCAGGACGCAGTCGACATCCAAGCTTTGGTCAGCTATCTGGGCGTCACGGGTTACGATATCCCCGTGCGGGCAACCGCCGCGGATTGGGTCAAGCCGGGTGCGCCGACCACCTACTCCATCTACGACGGGGGGCCCGTGTACAACGTGCCAACCATCGGCACGACGCTACAAGACACGACGCTGGAGCCCGATCCCCGCACGAATCCGCTGGGTATCTTCTATCGCGACGGCACGGTCTCAATTCGCGACAACGTGACGGTGCGCGGTACGCTGCTCTGCCGGGATGACGTCAAGATCGAGGGCACTAACGTACACATCGAGCCGGTCGATCTGGCCAACGTCGACGATTCGGGGCTCGCTTTACGGCTTCCGACGGTCGTCTGCCGCAACTTCCTTGTGACTTCCGCTGGAGGTGGCAGCCTGCGAGGTCTGGCCGCCGTATTCGGCCGGTTCGAGATCGAGAAGAGCTCGGAAACGGTCGACTTCGCCTTTTCCGGACGGCTGATTACGCGCTCGCTGTACGTCAAGGAACGCCAGCCGTGGGAAACATTGAACTGGAAGAATGAATACGACAATTTCCAGATTCAGTGGAATCTGGGAGGAGCCGGCGCGGTGTCGTACTTCCCCGAATGGCTCAACTACAGTCCGGTTCCCCGGATAACAATCGCTCCGGAATCGACGTCGGCTCGCTACCACTGGTACATTCCGGACGATCCGCTTTACCTTCCCCATCCCGACGACGACGGTTTTTGCTGGGACATGGTCCGGTGGACCGATGATCCGTCGGATTGACCCTCTTGTGCAAGGAAGACGACATGCGAACCCCCCTCTGGCGTCGCTGGATGCTCCCGGCCACCGCAGCGGTCCTGATCGCTTGCGTGCTAGGCTTGTATCGGACCTCTGCCGCGCCGCCTTCGGTGCCCAAACAGCCGTTCGCCAATTCGGTCGAGCAGCGGTTCGAGATGATCAAGCTGTTAAGGGAAATCAACTCGGAGTTGAAAGAACAGAACGAACTGCTTCGCTCGGGCAAACTGAAGGTCACCGTCGTCGACCCGCCGGAGGAATAACCGTTGCCATGTATCGCCGCCACGGACCGTCCGCCGGGTTTTCGCTGATCGAGATGTTGATTGTCATCTCGTTGATGGGAATCCTCGCGGCCATTATTTTGCCCAGCAGCAATCCGAGCGTCCACGATCAACTTCGTTCGGCGGCCGAGGTTCTGTCGGCCGATTTGGCGTATGGCCGCAGTCTGTCGGTGACCAACAATAGCTTCTACCGATTTACGTTCGACACGAACAGCAACCAGTATGTGCTGAGCCATAGCGGTGCCAACTCGTCGCTCGACACGCTACCCGATTCCGCGTTTCGCTCGCCGGACGATCCACCGGAACAGCATATCGTCCGGCTGGACGAACTGCCGCAAATCGGTGGCGGCACAAGGATTCTCGGCGTCGCCAATGCCGGCATATCGGTTGCCGATCTGGAGTTCGGCCCGTTGGGCGAAACGACTCGAAGCGGAGAGACCGTTGTGTGGATAGCCGCCGGAACAGGTTCGGCAACGAGGTATATTTCCGTGGCCGTCAATCCGGTGACCGGGCTGGCCAAGGTCGGCAAATTTAGCGGCCGGACGCCGGTGTGGGCGGCACAGGCCGATTAGCGATTAGGAACGAGGAAAAGCGAGGCGTTGGCATGGTGGGATGGATTTTGAAACCGCGATATGGGCCGTTGGGCGTGGACATCGGTAGCGATGCCATTAAGCTGGTCCAGTTCAATGCCGACCGTTCTCGCGTACTGGAAGCGGCCCATTGGAAATTGACGACCGCCGGCGATGCGACGCAAGAGGAGCGTGACGCCCAGATTGTGCAGGCATTGGGTCGTCTTCGCCGGGAGCGCCGATTTCGCGGCCGGCACGCGGTTTTCTGCCTCGGCGCGGGCGACCTTTTCGTTCAGAACATCCGCGTACCGCCAGCCGACAGTCAGATGCTTCCCGGCATCGTTCGTAGCGAAGCGGCCGGGCGCATCCCCTTTGACGTCGACGAAGCCGAGATCCGCTTCCTCGACGCCGCCGACGTCCGGCAGGGCGACGTGCTGCGCCGGGAGGTCGTCTTGCTGGCCTGCCGCCGCCGCGCGATCGAGCGTCTGTTGTCCATCGCCCGGGAGACCGGCCTGATCCCCCTGGCATTGGACGTCGAGCCGGCAGCCCTGTTACGCTGCTATGCACGGCAGTTTCGTCGCGACGAGGACCAACGACAACGGATCGCACTGATCAACCTCGGAGCGTCGGCGACGAGCGTCACGATCGCCGAAGGCGCGGAAGCCCGGTTCGTCAAGTACGTCGATTTCAGCGGACGTCAACTGGATCGTGCGGTGGCCGAGCGGCTGCGGATGCCGTCGCCCGAAGCGGCTTCGCTTCGCCGTCACAACGGCGACCGCCGGGCCGATCAACGCGATCCGGAAATTACGCGAAGTATCGTCGAGGCCGTCCGTCCCCTGGCGGACCGGCTGGCTCACGAACTGTCGATGTGCATTCGCTACTTCAGCGTCACCTTCCGCGGCGATCCCGTGGCAAAACTCGTCTTCGGCGGCGGAGAAGCGTCGCCGTCGATGATCGAACTGCTCGCCAATCGCCTGGATATGCCCTGCGAATTGGGCAATCCGATGCGCTCCTTCGACAACCAGACGTTGCCGGGCCAAGCCGGACAATGGGACGTGGCCGCGGGCCTGGCACTGCGAAACTTCAACTGACGAGCCAAAGACAGCATGCAAGACATCGATTTTCTTCCCGAACAATACCGGCAGAGCCGCGCCACGCGGCACTGGAAGCCGTGGCGATTGGCGGTGGCCCTGGGGTTCGTATTGCTGCTGGGTGGGGTTTCGCTCGGGCAGTATCGCTGTCGGCAAGATGCCCTGCGGCGGCTCGATCTGATCACGCCTCCCTAT
>JABMRP010000693.1 GCA_013202535.1 Planctomycetota bacterium | reverse complement strand
GTCGTCGTCTTTGCCGGCGTCGTCTTTGCCGGCGTCGTTTCTGGCGGCACTGCGCCGCGGGGGCACGTCGAGGGCTTTTGCGGGATCGAATCCGCCCTGGCGAAAATACTGGGGTTCCAAGTCGCTGACGTGCAGAAACCCATTGCGGCCGACACCGAAATCGATGAAGGCGGCCTGAATACTGGGTTCCAGATTGACGACTTTGCCCTTATAGATATTTCCGACGTAGTTATCCTGGCTGGTTCGCTCGACGTAGAGCTCTTCGAGGATTCCTTCCTCGACAATCGCAATCCGGCACTCTTCCGGCTGCGACACGTTGATCAACATTTCCTGTTTCATTTCTTCGCTTTCTCATTCGGCATGGCCGTTGAGTATGCATTGGATCGCTCCTCACGACGTCTCGGCCGGGCCGGTTGTGGTCTGGCCGATTCATCATTGCAGTCCGATCCGGGTTCGCTTCAGGAAGACGGCGTCGGTATCCCGGTCACCCCTTTCCAAGTCGTCCAGCTCCATCGCCCTCAACACGTCGCGCGGGCTGGGAGCGCCGGGCCGGGTGGCGTCGAGGCGGATGGTCAGCACGCCGTCCTGGAGCGTCAGTTGCTCGAGGAAATCGTGCAGATCGATCGGCTCGTCGCGTCCCGGCCGGCATAAGGGGTAGTGCCGGCAGGCCAACACGGCCGCCACTTGCAGGGCAGCGGACTCGCGGCGTTTCCGTGGAACGGCGATCTGGTGGGTTGTGCTTTGCAGCCTCGCTTTCATCTTGCCTCCGGGGCGAAGCCAAGAGGCCGCGCCGAAGGTGAGTCCCGACGGCAGATGAGGCCGCAGGCGATCGATTAAAGCGTCGGCCGAACAGGGCACTTCCAACTCCAACTCTAGTTCCATCACCTCGTCGAGGCCTTCGATCCCCACGGCCAGAGCCGAGGGGAAACTAATTCTGGGCTTAGGGTGATACCCTTGACTCATACCCAGCGGCACGCCGGCGCGGCGAAAAACTCGTTCCACGTTGCGCGCGAGATCCCGATGCCCGATGAGGCGGAGATCTCCCGTCTTTGCAAAGCGAATGCGTACTCGTTGTCGAACCATTCGTTCTAGTTCGCGCTTCCCCGCCACTGCCGTTGTGGGCGGGGTATAAAAAAAATCGGTTGTTTGTTTCGTTGTTTCGTCGAACCCGCCCGCGAAGGTTCTCGGGGCGGGGTCACATCCTACGGCACCAGTTCGGGTGCGTATTTCTTCAATTCCTCCTTCAGGTAGCGGGCGATATCGCGGGCGTTTTCCATGGTCATTGCCCGGCGGGAAACCGCCTCGCACTGGTCAATCGTCACACTTCGGCAGACTTTCTTGATCTCGGGAATGGCGCTGGGAGGAACGCTAAGCTGCCGCAATCCCAAGCCCAGCAAGAGCATCGTATACGTCGGGCTTCCGCTCATCTGCCCGCAGAGGTTGGTCGACACCTGGCGCTTTTGGGCGGCATCGATCGTCATGCGGATCAGTTTCAGTACGGCCGGGTCCGCCGGGTTGTAGAGTCCCACCACGTCCTTGTTCGTCCGGTCCACGGCCAGCGTGTACTGGATCAGGTCGTTGGTGCCGATACTCAGGAAGTCGACTTCCTCGACGAACTGCTCGATCATCATCACGGCCGAGGGAACCTCGACCATCATCCCGACCTGCATCCGCCGATCGAACTCGATTTCGTGCTCGGCCAGATCCTCGCGCACGTCGGCCAGTACCATCTTGGCCTGCCGCAACTCCAGGAGGGTCGAAATCAGCGGAAACATCAGCCGCACTTCTCCCAAGGCGCTGGCTCGCAACACGGCCCGCAACTGGGTGCGAAACAAGGGCAAGTCGCGCAGCGCCAGGCGGATGCTCCGCAGCCCCAGGAACGGATTCCGCTCGTTGTCGACGCCGACCGCCTGGGGTAATTTATCGGCACCCAGATCGAACGAGCGAATGGTCACCGGGCGGCCGTCCATCGCCCGAATGACCTCCGAATAGGCGTCGTAGTGGACCGCTTCGGTGGGCAACTTGTTGGACTTGAGGTAGAGAAACTCCGTTCGATAGAGGCCGATGCCGTCGGCCCCCCGATCGATGCAATGCCCCACTTCGTCGGGAAACTCGATGTTTCCCATGAGCCGGACGTGGACCCCGTCGGCCGTTTCGGCGGGCAAGTCGCGGAGCGTTTCCAATTGCGCGGCCAGCGTGCGGATTTTCTCGCCTTTGTGCCGGTAGCGAGCGAGCGTTTCCTCGTCGGGTT
The DNA here is from genome assembly GCA_013202535.1 of Planctomycetota bacterium. Lineage (GTDB taxonomy): Bacteria > Planctomycetota > Planctomycetia > Pirellulales > Thermoguttaceae > JABMRP01. Next base: position 2,414 of record JABMRP010000693.1, on the reverse strand, counting down.
GGATGATGACCAACCCCTTGTCGCCGTCGATGATCACCGTGTCGCCGCCGGAGACGTCGGTAAGGAAGGCGCCGGTGCCGACGACGGCCGGGATCTCCAGCGCTTCGGCGACGATCGCCGTGTGGCCGCCCGGCCCGCCGATCTCGGTGACGAATCCGCGGATATACTTCCGGTCGAGATTGGCCGTTTCGCTGGGGGTCAGGTTGTGGGCGAGCAACAGCACCGGCGAGGTGAGATGGTCCATTCCTTCGCGTCGCTGACCGAGGAGATGGCGAAGGAGCCGTTTCTCGATATCGAAAATATCGTTGGCCCGTTCCAGGGTCTCGAAGACTTTGGCGTAGCGGCGCAGCGCGCGGGTCACGGCGTATTCGGGGGTATACTTGCGCTGGCGGATCATCTCCTCCAGTTCGCCGTGCAGACCGGAGTCCTGGAGCATTCGCAGATGGGCCTCGAAGATGGCGCCGTATTGTTCGCCCAACTCGCGCGAAACGGTGTCGCAATTGCGATGCACTTCCTCGCTGGCCGCGGCGATCGCCCGATCGAGGCGTTCGACCTCGCCTTCCACCGCGTCGCGCACGACGAACCGCCGAGGGATCCGGAACCCCTCGTTGTCCATGACCATCGCCTCGCCGATGGCCACGCCCGGCGAAACGGCAATGCCTTGAAGTTGTTGCATGCGAATCCTTCGCGGCAGGAAGGGAGAAGATCGCCCGATCCGAGGAGCGAGCGAAACCGGCCCCAAAGGGCGGGTGGCTCCCCGCGGCAATTCGGCGATCAACCGGATGCTTCCTGCGACCGGTACGCGTGGTCTCTTATGAATTCACTTCCGCGGACGACTAGCGGCCGGCACTTGTCTCCGGGTCCGGCGCGTCGGACGTCCGCTTCTTATTCTGTATTTCGTGTGGATCGTCGAAGTCCATCTGAATCAACGCGGTCAGTGCCCGCAGCGCGTCCTCGGCATCGCTTCCCGTGGCTTCCACCAGCACTTCGGAGCCTTCCGGTATTCCCAGCGAAACCATCTGTAATACGCTCGTCCCACAAGCGCGCCGAGGTTCCTCTTTGGTGTGGACGACGATCTCGACTTTGGATTCAAAGCGGTCAGCCACTTGGGCAAACACGCTGGCAGCCCGCAAATGCCAACCATCGGGGTTGGTAACGATCACCGTTCGGCTTGTCGTTATGCGGGAGTTCACTTACGGCAGATCCTGCTCGGCGGTGCGAGCCATTCCTTGTTCTCGTGTCATTCGGGCGTCGCCGTCGACGTCTCCGGCCACATGGCGGCCGGAGGCCACCGGCGGGTGCGGATGCGACCGTCACGGGCGAGTCGCACCCATCTCCACGGGGTCCGTGGAACCACCTATTGCGATACGAACTGATTGTTGTCCGCTTCGTCCAACAGTTGTTGAATATCATCGGCGCTCTTGGACTGCTTCAGAAACCGACAGAACGTGTCGTCGCGAAGTTGCCGCGAAATGTTTTCCAACGCTCTGAGATGATCGCCGGGACGGTCCGGCGGCGAGACGAGCAAGAAAAACAGATATACCTTCTCGCCGTCGAGGCTGTCGAAATCCACGCCCTCGTTACTGACGGCCACGGTTCCGACGAGTCGATCGACGCTGGGATGTTTGGTGTGCGGGACGGCCACACCTCGGCCGATGCCGGTGCTTCCCAGTTCTTCTCGTTTAAGAATCGCCTTGACGATGCTTTCCAATTCATCGGCTTCAATTCTGCCCGCCCCCAACAACGCTTGAACCATTTCACGGATGACCGCCTCCTTACTGTCGGCGGTCACGCCGGCAAGAATGGACTCGCGCGTCATAAAGTCAGCAAACTTCATGCAGCTAGCTCCTTTCTACTCTCCCCCTCCCGTCCGCAAGGCCGATCTGAAACAGACGGTCTGCTTGCCGCGGGCGATCGGAGCGGTTATTCGCTTTCCGGGGTGGAAACCGTCGATTCATCTTGTTGCCGGTGCCCGGAGTTGCGATGGCGCTCTTGCACCCTCTCCTTATACTTCCGCAGTTGTTGTTCCAACTTATGGACCACGTCGTCGACCGCCCCCAAGAGGCTGTCGGCCCGGCTCGTTGCCGTGAAATCGTGCTTGTGTTCCGCGGCAACCCGAAGAGTAACCTTGGGTGTCTCCCGATGTTCCAAGTCGACGGTCACCTCGATGGCCGTCAGCCGTTCGAAGAATCGGGTAAGTTTTTCGACTTTCGCCGAGATCTTCGCCCGAGTTTCATCGCTGACTTGTCCGTGTCGTGTCGATATCTTGGTTTCCACCAGAACAACTCCTCGCTCAGATGGTCGGCGGAGAAGTGAAGCGAATCAAACAAAAAGAGTATGGAATAGCATATGTAATGATTGATAACTCTACAAAATTGTTTAAGGGATTAAGCAAAACGGAGCAGGTGTGGATG
>JABMRP010000692.1 GCA_013202535.1 Planctomycetota bacterium | reverse complement strand
GTTTGATTCGCTCGGGAAACTCGAACGTGATCCTGGCCGAGATGGGGAACACGTCGTCCTTCAAGCCGGGCGCAAAATGCTCGACCTCGGCGGTCACGCTGGACGGATTCGACAGGTCGAGACCCCAGCACGCCGGGTCCAGAATGTGACAGCCCATGTCGCCCAGGGATCCCGTTCCATAGTCCAACCAGCCGCGCCATTTCAGGGGAACATAAGCGGGATGGTAGTTGCGTTGCTTCGCCGGGCCCAGCCACAGGTCCCAGTCCAAGGTCTCCGGCACGGGCGGAAACTCCGTCGGCAGTTCCTTCACCGCGAAGTTGGACCAGGGCCGGTTTCCGATCGGGCGATCGGTCCAGGCGTTGACCTCTTTCACGTCGCCGATGCTGCCGGACTGGATCCATTCGCGAACCTGGCGGATCTGCTCGGAGGAATGGCCCTGATTGCCCATCTGGGTCATGACCTTGGGGTTCGCCCGGGCGTACTCGGTGATCTTGCGCGCCTCGACCACCGTATGGGTTAGCGGCTTCTGGCAGAAGACGTGTTTCCCCAACTGCATGGCGGCCAAGGTGATGACGGCGTGCGTGTGGTCGGGCGTCGCGATGATCACCGCGTCGATGTCTTTCTGCTTATCGAACATAACCCGATAGTCGACGTACTTGGCGGCGTCCGGATAGGCATTGAAGGTGCCGGCGGCATATTTCGCATCGACGTCGCACAGGGCGACGATATTCTCGCTTCGACAGGCATTGACGTTGCCGCGGCCCATTCCGCCGACACCGATGCCGGCGATGTTCAGCTTCTCGCTCGGCGGCTGTTCCCCTTGAAGTCCAAGCACATGGCTGGGCACGATCGTCAACGCCGCCGCGGCGGTCGTTCCGGTCGCCAGGAACTTCCGGCGGGTGACGGTGCTCGGACGTCCTGTATCTTGTGATTTCTGTTTCGTGCTCATGGTACTTTCTTTCTTTTCGGAAGGGGCTTTCTTTTCGGAAGGGGTGGAACGCTGAGGCGACGTCAGTATATCATTTCGCCGCGACCGTTGCACGCGGGCGAGCTTGAAGTGAGTTCCGACGGCAATCCCGGGCGATATTCTACCGCGACGGGCCAGAGGCTGCTATACTCGTTCCCAGGTTCCCGTGGTGGGGACGAGGGGAAGACTCAACCATGTTGGAGGTGTATTGAACCATGACTGCAAATCGGCATGACAGAACTCGACAAGGTCTGGTTGCCCTCTCCGTCGTGTTTCTCGCGTGCTTCTTGACTTGCGAGATCCACGCCGCAACGCCCGTGGCAAAGGATTTCCCTTCGCTGAAGGATGCCTGTCGCCGACTTGACGGCCCCGTCGTTGGCGACACGGCGCCGGCCAAGGTTGGCTCGAAGACCATCGCGCTCGATTTGAAGGAGGTCATCGGCCCTTTCTCAACGGCGTCGCCTGTCCTGGCGTTTGAAGAGAATGCACATTTCCTCTTTGCGGCAGCGGATCTTTCGGATTCACTCCCGGGAGCCCGGGACGCCGCGAGCAAAGAGGGTTCGCCCACGCTCGTGCGACGATTCCTCTTCCTGAAGCCGTCGATCTGGATCATGGAGGATAGCGTCAACCCAAAGGCGTACGAGGGGAAGCTGCGCTGGGAAGTCCATCGCCAAGATGACCGGAATATCGATCGTGCCAAACGACTCTGCGAGGTTCTCTGGCCGGGCAAGGAATCGCAACCGTCGACCGCGGAGGTGGATAACTCGGGCCGATGCCTCCGCGTGTATCAAGTTGCTTCAACCGACAAAGACGCTACCCCGGCGAAAACCGTTCTGAAGAACAACGACGGTCGCTTCGATCTGACGATCACTTCCGCCGATCGGGTTTATCGGCTTGAGTTGCCGACTCTGAACGACGGTGCCGGTCGAATCGCTATCGACGATGCCGACGGCAAGTCGCTCGTCCCGCTTCGGCCGTTGCCGGCCGGAGTGTTGCCACACGGCCCGGAGGGCATGAAATTGCTCGATCGATGGGACCGTTACTATCGAGACGGTCGGTTTCCGCCTTGGAACTCGGGCATGGCCGCGCCGGACCTGCGCGAGGCGGCTGAAAAGGGTGCGATCAAGCCGTGCCGCGTTGCGGTCCTTGGTTGCGGGTCGGGTGCCAATTCCATCTACTTGGCCCAAAAGGGGTTCGACGTTACGGCCATCGACGTGGCTCCGACGGCGCTAAGCATTGCCGAGGCCGATGCCGAGAAGGCCGGCGTCAAAGTGAAGTGGCTGTTGGCCGATGTCTTGGCACTGCCCGGGCTCGAACCGTTCGATCTGATCTTCGACCGGGGTTGCTATCATAACGTGCGATACGTCGACGCCAAGGGTTTCGTCAAATCGCTCGACCAGATCTCGCGACCCGGCACGAGGGTCTTTGTCCTTTCATGCGACCGCGACAGTGCGCCGGGCGTCCGCGAGCCGACCATGCGAGCCGACTTCTCCGAACTGTTCGACTTCGAGTGGATACGAAAGTCGAACATCATCACCGGCAAGGACGCCGAAAGAAGCCACGTCTCCTGGAACGTCATGCTCCGCAAGAAGGCGGCCCCCAAGGCAACGAAGACAACGTCGCCGACCAAACCAAACATCATCTATATCCTCGTCGACGACATGGGATACGGTGATCCGAGTTGTTTTGGACAGCAGAAGCTGAAGACGCCGAACCTCGACCGGATGGCGGCGGCCGGGCTTCGCTTCACCAACCACTATGCGGGCTCCACCGTTTGCGCCCCGTCCCGCTGCGTGCTGATGACGGGTCTCCATACGGGCCACTGTACCGTTCGTTCCAACGGGAATGTCAAGCTCCGCCCGGACGACGTTACCGTGGCCCAGGTACTAAAGAAAGCCGGGTACAGCACCGGGTGCATCGGCAAATGGGGCGTCGGAAGACCGGGCCTCGACGACCCCAACGAGCACGGTTTCGACTACTTCTACGGCTATGTCTGCATGAACCACGCCCACAACTGTTACCCCGAGTTCATCATCCGAAACGGCAAGGAAGTGCCACTGCGAAACGTCCGCGAAGAGAGATGGAAGACACGCAATGTGCCTGCCGGTGCCGGTGTTGCCGAAGTGAAGGTCGACTTTGTCCCGCACCTCTGCCAGAAAGAGGTCCTCCAGTTCATCGACAAGAACCGGGAGAAGCCGTTTTTCCTCTACTATGCTTTGAACATACCCCACGCGAACAACGAAGGGGGCAGCCAAGGCATGGAGGTTCCGTCTTACGGCGAGTTTGCCGACAAAGACTGGCCGGATGCGGAAAAAGGGTTTGCCGCCATGATCGGCTATATCGACGGATACGTT
>JABMRP010000691.1 GCA_013202535.1 Planctomycetota bacterium | reverse complement strand
GTTGCTCGACGGCCAGGGTGCCGGAATGCCAGGTGTAGCCATAAGCCGTTTCCACCCCGCCGGTGCCGTCTTCGTTGCGATACTCGATCGTCCCCGCCGGCCGGTAGACGGTGCGGCCGTTGCCGTCGGTGTACTGGGTGTATTGATACTCGCGCAGCAGGATCGGCGTTCCCTCGGAGCCCTGCTGGATCTTGTCGTACTGTTTCAGTCCGGAGACGCCCACCCCGCCGCCACCGGTCGTGGTGGTGTCGTAGTAGTCGAAGACCACGATCTTGCCCTCGTCGGTGGCCAGGGTGACCTCGAGCATTCCGGTCGTCTGGGCGTTATCGTTGTAAGAGACCACCGCCGCGGACCCGGCCTCCAGGATCAGGTTGCCGTCGGCGTCGTATTGCCGATAGGTATACGAGTGGTCGTCGCCGTCGACCAGATCGCGGAGCAGGAGCTGGCGAACATGGTTGGTATAGACGATCTCCTCGCTACCGTCGGGCCGCGTCTCGACCGTGCGGTGATACCAGTTGTTGTATCCGTCCGGCGCGACGTCGTTGGTCGAATAGTCGAACGCATATTGCAGCGTACCGGCGGCCACGGTTTGTTGGCTCACGCGCTTATCGTCGTCGTAGAGAAGCGCCTGATCGGCATACTGGGCCACCTGGGCGTCGCTGGCAGCCAGCGGATCGGCAACCCCCGGGTCGTCGGCCAGCGCCTCGAAGGCGGCCCGTCCGAGCACGAATCGCACGTGCCCCGCGGCGGCCCCGGTTGCCTGGTCGTCGGTATAGTGGCGAAGATAGAGCCGGTCGACCTCCGTCCATTGCGTCCCGTCGTGGTTTTCGACCTTCACCGTCTCGACGTCGCCGGAGTTGCCGCCGGCCGCCTCGTCGGCGTAGTAGGTGTACTCCATCTTCCGCACGTCGGTCCAATCGCCGCCGTCTTCCTGGCGCCGCGTGGTGACCGTCTGCAGCCGGCCGTCGTGCTCGCCGCCGTCGACGAACGTCCGCAAGGTCGAAGTCTTGTAGGTGCTGCCGCCGCTGGTCGTTTCGGTTTGGACCTCGGCCACGGTCCCGCCGGAATGGCTGGTGGCCTGCGTGACCCGGCCGCCGGGCGCGGTGATCCGGTCGAACGATCCGGCGTCGTACGTGGCCTGATCGTGGTCGTGGAAGCGGAAACTGGAGCCGTCGGGCAGGGTGAGGATGTAATAGTGGTTCACCTGATCGTGCGTCAGCGACGGCCCGCTGTCGGGATCCTCGTGGCGGACGACATACTCGCCGTCGACGCGGTCGAACCAGTAGACGGTCTGGGCGTCGAGCGAAACGACGACCGTATCGCCGTCATCCTGCTGGCAGACGTACGGTTCGGCAATCGTGGAGACGCCACAGGGGTCTTCTCCCTGACAATCGGGCCTCAGCGCGAAGCCGCCAAACGGTCCGGGCAATCCGCGCAGGCCGACGGTCGGATCGCCGCTGGCCCGGTCGACTCCCGAGCTGCTCACCGCGTCGCAGGCGCAACGGCAGTTCTTGGCTTTGGAAGGAACGGGGCAACGGGGGGCGCTGGAACTGGAACTGGAGCTGGAACTTGAGGAAGGCGACATGTCAGGATCCTTTTCATGGGACACAAGGGTTAATACACGAATACGGGCGCGTACCGACAGCAACAAAAAAAGCCCGCCGCCGACCAGCGAAGGTCGACGACGGGCTCATTTGGATACCTGCAACGACGGCAGGCTCTGCCGATACCCGATCGCGGCGGCAAGCCGAAGCGAGCGTGCCGCGAAGGTTGTAGCGTAGTGATTGTTTCGAGTGTTCAGTTATAACATAATCGGCGGCAATGTCAAGCGTTTCGTGAGCCACCCCGCCCGGGTACTAAAGGGCACACACCCTACAGCGGCGCTAACTCCACCGCCATCCGCTTCTCCTTCAGCCCCCGTCCCCGCCAGCCGCCGCCGGTCTTCTCGACAAGCCGCCACCGCGGCTGCCCGTCGGCCCCGGCCAACACCAGGCAATCTTCTTCCACCCACCAGCGAAAACACGTCTCGCACCGCCCGCGGGCGATGGCGCTGCCGGGAGCCAGTTGCAGCGGCCAGCGATTATGGCCATGGCGAAGGAAGGCGAAGCGCGCGCCGGCCAGCGTCTTCATCCGCTCGCGGTCGGCGGCCGTCATCCGCTTGCGGTATTGCATTCCCGGCTCCCAGCGGCGGCGCAGCTCTTCGATTGCGACGAGGCAATCCGCTTCGTGGCGGAAGCCGGGAACTCGGCGGTTCGCGCCCAAGGTCCACTTCGCGCCGCAGCGATGCTGGAAGATCCGCCGCCCGGCCGGATCGTGCTGGCAGAGCGTGTGGGGAAGCATTGTGATGGGGCGATCGGGCATGGCGAACGGCCGCCCCAGCCGGTGCCAGGCGAAGCGGAACGTGTCTTTGTCGCCATAGACAAAGCGGTAGAAAAAATGGGCATTGCGGTTGTACCAGTCGCACAGACTCAGTTCCTTCCAACAGCGCCGTTTGTCGACGAGGATCTGGCCGCTCTCCTGCTCCCATTCGTCGCGGTAGGGGACGCCGAAGATCTTCCACCGGCGACTGGATCGCGGCGTCCGCAATCCGTCGGGCCAGAACATCGCTCCGGTGGCGCGGTACGCCGGGTCGGCGAACAAATACGTCGGATCGGCGACGGGCACGTTGTCGGCGTCGAGGAAGAGGACCTCGCTGAAGGGGCTGTGGAGCATGGCGTAGGGTTTGAGCGGCCAACCGGAGAGCCGGTCGTGGGGGTAGCGGCGGCGGACGACGTGGGCGTCGACGCAATCGACTCCGAGCGGCTTGATCGCGGCGATCCACGACTCGTCCCGCTCGCTTGGCCCCAGATGCCAGACCTGCACGGGCAGCGTGCAGCCCAGGCGGCGAAGCATCTTCACCAGCACCCAGGCACACGTATTGTATCGGGCCCCGCCCGCACAAGTGACAATTCCCCGGCCGCGGAAGATCGGTGGGCAGGGTTCGATTGTCTCGGCGAACGTATCGGCCAAGAACGCGGCGTTTTCAACGGACAGCGCGTCCGCTGGCCGGCGATCGGGACGATCCGGCGTTGGTCCGGCGGCGGACGTGGTGCAGTGGCACGCAGGGACAGCGTTTCCCCGCCCACGGGGATCGCTCAGGGCTCCGGTCCGGCGGCTTCTCATGGCGAGGCTCCTTCGAGAAATTCAAAGTGATCGATGGTCTCGTCCGCGGCAAAGACATAGGGCTCTTGGCAGCCCCAGCCGGAACGATCGTAGAGTGCGGGATCGCAGTGCGTGCCCTGCCGGCCGATGTAGATCGCCCGATTGACGACAAGCCGGGCTCGCTGCATGCCGGCGCGCATCACCGCCAGATCCTTACCCGCGTCCTGGGAGGTTGCCTTTCCACCAAACCCGCATTGAGAAAACAGGTCCAAAATTTTCGCGTGGGGCCGTTGCGCGTAGTCGATGCCGCGTATCAGGTCGAAGTATTCCATGAAGTGGGGTCGAATTCGCGCCCAGCGCTTGGCGGCAAAGATCTCGCCCCACCAGTGCCCGTTGGCCAGCGACGCCTTGCTCAAGAAACGCTGAATATCATCAGCGGGGCAAGCTCTGACGAAATTGGAGGAAGCGGAGAACACATCGTTCCTGCCGGAGACGCAGTCGAACAACACACGCATAATGCGCAGGTAATGCGGGCTAACCACCACGTCGTCCTCCAACACGAGGACGACGTCGTATCGCCGAGTCATCCACTCGTATGCCTCGAATTGATGGATTCCGATAGACACGTTTTCACGCCGGACATGAACCGACTTGCACGGGAGC
>JABMRP010000690.1 GCA_013202535.1 Planctomycetota bacterium | reverse complement strand
GCCCGAGACCCGCGGTAGCGACCCGGCCGAGCTGATCATTGCCATGGGCCTGGGCGATCAGAGCCTGTTCGAGCGGCTCGAACAATGCCGCGCCGCGGGACTGCCCGGGATTCCCGGCGACGAATTGCTGGGATACATGGACGGGTCGGCCGAGGCGGTCGATTTTCTCAACCGCCCGGTCCACGAACTGGGGTCCGGTCCCGCGGCCATCCAGCATTGCGATATCAAACCCCACAACATCATGATCGTGGGCGGTGCCACGCAGGTCTGCGATTTCGGCCTGGCGCGCATGATCGGCGCCGTTCGAGCGACCACCGCCACGGCCGGCACCATCGCCTACGCGGCTCCCGAGTGTCTTAAGGAGGGCAAGCCGAGCAACTCGACCGACCAGTATTCGCTGGCCGTGAGCTACTACGAGCTGAAGACGGGCCGGCTTCCCTACGACGAAGAAACCTACGCCGCGGTGACCACGGCCGTGTTGGCCGGCAACCTCGACTTCTCCGACGTGCCCATGGCCGAGCAGACGGTCCTGCACCGGGCGACCGCACCCGACCCGGCCAAACGATTTGCCTCAACGCGGGAGATGGTCGGGGCGTTGCACGATGCGGTGGAGCACGGAATCGCCACGGCCGAACCCGGCGGGACCGGGTCGCTGGCGGCGCTGGTGAAGTCCGTCGTGGTCTGTGCGATCTTGGCGGGAATCGGGTTCGGCGGCTGGAAATTGTGGGAGCGGTACGGCGATCGCATCGTCGCGCGGTTCCGTCAAGCCGACCGGCCGGAGAAGCCCGAGAAGCCCGCGGAGAAACCGCCCGTCGAAGTTCCCGTTGTGCCCGGCACGAACCCGCCCAACGGTGGAAAAGTGGAGCCAAACGGCGGTCATAACGGTGGTCCGGGTACCCACGTACCGCCCGATCCGGACACGCCCCTGGATCGCGCCGAGGCCCTGCTGGCCGAAAAGAAGTTCCTCACGGCCCAACAACACTTCGAGGAGGTGCTCCGTTCGAGCCCGTCGAAGGAAGACCGGCTCCGAGCCCTCTTGGGGCGTGGCCTGTGCCACGTCCATCAAGACGAATACGATGCCGCGATTGCCGATTTCGAGGAAGCGGGCGTCGAGCCCCGGCAGGAGGGGCAATACCGCGATTTCGCCGCGGCTTATCTTGCCCGGGGAACCGAGGCCAAGGACAACGACCGGTTCGAGGAGGCGGTGCCCGATCTACTCCGGGCCGGCCAACTCGACCCCGCCAACGTCAGTCCTTTTAGCCGGTTGGGATTCGTGTATTTTGAATTGGGGCAGTTTGCCGACGCCGAAACCCAATATAGCATTTCGATCGCGATCAGTGGCGACGATCCGGAAGCTGCTTTCGACTATCTCGGCCGAGGCCGGGCTCGCCAGAACCTCGGGAAGTCTGCCGAGGCGGTTGCCGACTACGCCGAAGCCATTCGGCTGCTCCCGACCATCGACGATACGGAGCCGGAGTTGGCCGAAGCCTACTTGTTTCGCGGGGTGTCCCGCATGTCGCTGGCAGACACCATCACTCCCGCCGAACCGTTGTATCGGACGGCCGCCGGAGATTTTACCCTGGCCGCACGACTTGATCCAATCGACCTGACGGCGATTTACGAGTTGCGGCAGAATTGCTATCAATTGGCACACCAGACGGTCGCCGCCAACTACGACGAACGGATTCTCGCCTTGCTGGGCCAGATCGAAACCTCCCCCGCCGCCGCCGAACCACGGAGCCAACTGGCTTTTCTCATGGCCACCTGCGCCCACGCCGAAGCCCGCAATGCCCGCACGGCGCTGCGTCTGGCCACCGAAGCGTGCGAACTCACGTCCTGGAAATCGGCCGAATCGCTCGACGCCCTGGCCGCCGCGCACGCCGCGGGAGGCGACTTCACGGCGGCGGTCGAGTGGGGTCAAAAAGCCGTCGACCTGGCAACCGGCGATAGCGAAAAAGAACAGTACCGCGCCCGGCTCGATCTCTATCGCCAGGACAAGCCGTTCATCCAAGCGGAGCCGTCGATCCCCTAGCCACCTGTTGGAAACACGCGCACGGCGCCGGGGCCGAAGGTGACGGCGACGGTGGTGTCCAGGTTCAGCCCGAGACGGCCGTAATCGGCACGGGTCATTTCGGCGTGCAGGCCGCGGCCGGTGGCGAAGTGGATGCGAAGCCGGCAGCGGTCCCCACGACGGCGAACCGAGGCGATCGTGCCGGCCAGCGCGGCTTGCTCTTGGTCGGTGACGGCCTCAAGCAGCAGGCGGTCGGCGTCGATGGCGATCTGCACGGTTTCTTTGTCCAATGGCAAAGTGCCGTCTTCTTCGGAACGTACGGCCTCCGGCGGGAAGCGAAAGGTCGGACCCGACTCGTCGCGAAAAACGACCTCGTCGCCGTCGCGCGCAAGCGATCCGGTGAACAGGTTGTCCATGGTTCCCGGAATGGGGCTTCCGTCGACCAGGGTAATCACTCGATCCGCCAACGTCTTGGCCTGCCGCAGGTTGTGGCTGGCCAGGATGACGGTCGTGCCCAGCCGGCGGTGCAGATCGCGGATCGCTTCCTCGATGAGTTGTTCGTTGACGAAATCGACGTGGGCGGTCGGTTCGTCCAGCAGGAGGGTCTCCGGTTCCAGTGCCAGCAGCCGGGCGAGGCTGATCCGCTGTCGCTGGCCGCCGGAAAGTTCGCCGCTGGCGCGATGGGCCAGCGAGTCCATGCCCACGATGGCGAGCGTCTTCAGCGCACGGCGCCGCGCTTCGGCCCGAGCCATGCCTCGCACGCGGAGGCCGTACATCACGTTGTGCAAGACGCTGGTGCCGAAGAGGACCGTTTTCTGCAACAACATGGGACAGCGGCGCCGGGCCGCCAGTTGGCGTCCGGTGGCCCAAACGTCCTGCCCGTCGAGCAGAACGCGGCCTTCGTCGGGACGTGCCAGGAAGGCCATCGCTTCGAGCAGGGTCGATTTTCCGCTGCCGTTGGGACCGACCACGGCGAGGATCTCGCCCCGCCGGACGGCGAACTGTTCGATGCGCAGGGCTTCGATCTTGTGCCGGCTTCGCGTCTGGCGGAACCGGCGGACGACGCCCTCCAGTAAGAATCGGTGGGTCACTGGTGCCCTCCCCCTTGGAAGTATTGGAAGAGCACGTTGACCGAAAGCGAAATGGCCAACAGCACCAACCCCAAAGCCAGGGCCAAGGCGAAATTGCCCATGTCGACGTTCTGCACGGTAGCCGTCGTCAGGGTCCGCGTAAACTCGTCGGCATTGCCGCCGACGATCATCGCCACGCCCACCTCGCTAACCACCCGCCCAAACGCGGCGATCACCGCGGCCAATACGCCGAACCGCGACTCGCGAAATACGATCCACAGGGCCTGCCGCGAGTTGGCCCCGAGCGTGAGGGCCGTCTTGCGCACGTCGCGATCGGTTCGGGCGACCGCCGTGACGGTAAACGCCGTGACGATGGGAACGATCAGCAGCACCTCGCCGATGATGATTCCCGGCACCGTGAACAGAAGTTCCCATGAGCCCAGCGGACCGTTGCGACTCAGCAGCGTGTAGACCAGCAACCCGACCGCCACCGTGGGCACCGCCAGCAGCGTGTTGAGCAACGTCACGACCGCTCGCTTGCCGGGAAAACGCCGCTCGGCGATGAACATGCCGACGGGAATGCCAATCAGACTGGCGATCAACGTTGACACCAGCGCGATCAGCAGCGTCCGCTGGGCGTACTCGACCACGTTGGCATCGAGCGAGAGGACCAATCGCAGTGCGTTTTCCAGGGCGTCTTTGAAGGTTTGCATGCGCGCGGCCGGTGATGAATACGTCGAGGGGCGGTACGTCGGGAGTCAGTGCGACGACTCATGGGCGGGATGAAACAAGGTCTTGCCGTCGATGCGGAAGCGGCCGATCATGCCCTGTACGCGGGCCGAGGTGATCCACTCGATGTACTTTTTCGCGGCGGCGAAATTGACGTTCGGATGGGTTTTCGGATTCACCGCAATGACCCCATACGGATTGGCCAACATGCGATCTCCCTCGCACACCACGGCCAGATCGGTTCTCGGAGGATCGGCCAACAAAAACGCGTAGTAGGTGCCCCGATCGACCAGCGTGTAAGCCTGCCGCTCGGTCGCCATGATGATCGTCTTTCCCATCCCCTGGCCGATCGAGATGTAGCGTCCCTTGGCGGGACGCGTACTGGTGAATTGCGTCGGTCGACCGCCGGCGACAAACGACCGGGTGTCGGTCTTGGTGGGCACGGCCGCATGGCGCCAAATCTGCTGCTCTTTGAGATGCGTTCCCGAGCCATCGCCTCGGGAGAGAAACAGGTGGTCGGCCGCAACGATTCGCTCCAGTGCGCCCGAGGCACTGGTGGCAAAGCGGGCGCCCGCCGGATCGGCGCTCGGGCCGACGACGACGAAGTCGTTGGCCATCACGTCGCGTCGCATCGTGCCGAACCCGGCTTCGATGAACTCGTCTTCCTTCGCCCGGGCGTGGACCAGCACGACGTCGGCGTTGCCGTCGCGCCCCAATTGCAGGCTGGCGCCGGTTCCCTTGGCGATGACCTTGACGCGAATGCCCGTGGATCGCTCAAAATCGGGATGGATGGCAGCCAGCAGCCCGGAGTTGTCGGTGCTGGTCGTGGTGGCCAAAGTAAGTACTTCCTGGGCGGCGGCCGACGCGCCAAACAGTAGAGCGGTGGTAAAGAGAGCCAAACGGTACATGGGGAGCGCATTCAAACGGGCTGGTGGGAACAGGGAGATCGACTACACGCACTATAGCGGCCCGGGGCACGGTGTTCAAGGAGACGTGGCAGCGCAAGCCCCCGGCAATGCTGAGCGGCCGATTATGCGCTCAACCACCGGTCAATCGCGGCGGCGGTGATGCGGCCTTCGTTGATGGCGTGGACCACGAGCGAGGCGCCTCGGGCCGTGTCGCCGGCGGCAAAGACGCCTTCGGTAGCGGTTACGCCCTTGCTTGCCACGACGTTGCCACGCCCGTTGAGCTTGACGCTCAATTGCTCGATCAGCCCCCGGTGAACGACGTGAACGAACCCCATGGCCAAGAGCACCAGATCGGCCTTCAGGGTGAAATCAGTTTCCGGTCGGGGCTTCATTTCCCAGCCTTTGGGACCCTCGACCCAGTCGATCTCGCAGCCGTGTAGTTCCTCGACGCGCCCGTCACGGCCGGTGAGCGATTGGGTGAGTGTACTCCAGCGGCGCTGGCATCCCTCTTCCTGCGAGGAGGAAGTTCGCATGATCTTGGGCCAGTGGGGCCAGGGAGTCTCGGGGTTCTTTCCCTCGGGCGGTTGGGGGAGCACTTCCAACTGGTACACCGACGCGGCGCCCTGGCGGATCGACGTGCCGACGCAATCGCTTCCCGTGTCGCCGCCGCCGATCACGACAACGTGTTTGCCGACCGCATCGATCAACGGCTGGCCGAGCGCCGCGACGGAATCGCCGGCAACGCGGCGATTCTGTTGGGGTAGAAAGTTCATGGCAAGATGAACGCCGTCGAGTTCGGCTCCGGCGACATCGAGGGTGCGCGGCTGGCCGGCGCCCATGCACAAGCAGATCGCGTCGAACGATCGCCGCAGATAGCGGCTGGATAGGTCTTCTCCCACCGACACCCCCGGCTCGAAACGGACTCCCTCGGCCACCAACTGTTCGAGCCGCCGATTGATGACCGATTTCTCGAGTTTGAAGTCGGGGATTCCGTACCGCAACAGCCCGCCGATACGGTCGTGTTTTTCGAACACCACGACTTCGTGCCCGGCGCGGGCCAACTGTTGCGCGGCGGCCAACCCGGCCGGCCCGGACCCCACGACGGCCACCTTCTTGCCCGTGCGACGCGGCGCGCGAATCGGCACGACCCAACCTTCGGCAAACGCCCGCTCGGCGATCTGGTACTCGATGTGCTTGATGTTGACCGCGTCGTCGTTGATGGCCAGTGTACACGCCGTTTCGCACGGGGCGGGGCAAACCCGGCCGGTGATTTCGGGAAAGTTGTTCGTCGAGTGCAGGTTCTCGGCCGCCTCGCGCCAGCGGCCCCGATAAACCAGATCGTTGAACTCGGGAATCCGATTCTTCACCGGGCAACCGACCGCGTGGCAGAAGGGGACGCCGCAGTCCATGCAGCGGGCCGCCTGCTCGTTGAGCGTCCGAGTCACCAGCGGCAAATCCATCTCGCGCCAGTCCTTGATCCGCTCGGCGATCGGCCGATGGCCGATATCGGTGCGGGGAAACGTCACAAAGCCCGTCGGATTACCCACCGAACACCTCCTCCGTGGCGAGCGTTTCCTCGCCTTGCGAATGCTCGCGTTCTCGTACCCGCTGGAGTGCCTTTCGATAATCGATCGGTATGACCTTGACGAACTTGCCGGACATTTCGGGCCAGTTGTTCAAGATGCGTTCGGCCCGGCGGCTTTCCGTCTCTTCGTAATGTCGCGTAATGAGGTCATGAAGAATCCGCTCATCCTCCTCCCGCCAGATCGACTCCAAATCGACCATGTCGAGATTGCAGAGCGTGTCGAACAACTGATGTTCGTCGAACACGTAAGCCGTACCGCCGCTAATGCCGGCGGCGAAATTCCGGCCCGTACGGCCCAGAACGGCAACCACACCGCCCGTCATGTACTCGCATCCATGATCGCCGACCCCCTCGACCACGGCCACCGCGCCGCTGTTTCGCACCGCGAATCGTTCGCCGGCCAACCCGTTGATGAATACTTCGCCGCAAGTGGCCCCGTAGAGCAGCGTATTACCGACGATGACGTTCTGATGCGGCTCGAAGGGCGAGCCGGGAGGTGTTTGCACGACGATTCGCCCGCCGGAGAGCCCCTTGCCCAGGTAGTCGTTCGAGTCGCCAATCAGACGCAGCGTAACCCCCGGTGCGAGAAAGGCGCCGAAACTCTGCCCGGCCGATCCGCTCACCTGGATCTGAATCGTTCCGTCGGGCAAGCCTTCGCGGCCCCATCGCGTGACGATCCGGTTACTCAGGATGGTCCCCACCGTGCGATCCACGTTGCGGATCGGCAAGCGAATCGCCACCGGTTGGCGATCCTCCAGGGCCGGTTTCACTTCTTCGAGGATCTTCCAATCGAGGTGGTCTTCCAGAACGTTGGACTGCCGGCGCACGCGGCGCAAGGGGCAACCGCCCGATTGGTCCGGCGGCTGGAACACGGCCGAGAGGTCCAGCCCGCGGGCCTTCCAATGATCAATCGCCTTGCGACACCGGAGCCGATCCACGCGGCCGACCATTTCGTCGAAGGTGCGAAACCCCAGTTCGGCCATCCGTTGGCGAATCTCCTCGGCCACGAAGGTCAAGTAGCGAACCAAGAATTCGGCTTTGCCCGCGAACCGATCGCGCAGCTTGGCGTCTTGCGTCGCAATGCCCACGGGACAGGTGCCCAGGTGGCATTTGCGCATCAGGATACATCCCAGCGAAACCAGCGCAGCGGTGCCGAACCCGAATCGCTCGGCTCCCAGCAACGCGCCGACGACGACGTCCCGGCCGGTGCGCAACTGGCCGTCGACTTGCACCAGAATCCGATCGCGCAGCCCGTTGAGCACCAGGGTCTGCTGTGTTTCGGCCAGCCCGAGTTCCCAGGGGGCGCCGGCATGTTTGATCGAGGAAAGCGGACTGGCGCCGGTTCCGCCGTCGTGACCGCTAATCAACACTTCATCGGCCTTTCCCTTGGCCACTCCCGCGGCGATGGTGCCCACGCCCACCTCGGAGACCAGCTTGACCGAGATCATGGCACCCGGCGTCTCGCCGTCGCCCGGATTGGCGCACTTCAGGTCGTAAATCAGTTGGGCCAGATCCTCGATCGAATAGATGTCGTGGTGCGGCGGCGGAGAGATGAGCGACACGCCGGGGGTGGA
Organism: Planctomycetota bacterium; assembly: GCA_013202535.1. Classification (GTDB taxonomy): domain Bacteria; phylum Planctomycetota; class Planctomycetia; order Pirellulales; family Thermoguttaceae; genus JABMRP01. The sequence goes on along the minus strand of JABMRP010000690.1, from coordinate 288 downwards.
ATGGCGCAGCCGGGCGATTTCGTCGGTGACCTTGTGTCCGGGTAATTGCCCCCCTTCGCCCGGTTTGGCTCCCTGGGCCATCTTGATCTGAAGCATCTTGGCTTGCGACAGGTACTCGATGGTCACGCCGAACCGGCCGCTGGCCACTTGCTTCACGCCGCTATTGGCCGAATCGCCGTCCGGCGATATCTGGTAACGGGCCGGATCTTCGCCCCCCTCGCCCGTGTTGGACATGCCCCCGAGACGGTTCATGGCCACGGCCATCGTTTCGTGGGCTTCCTTGCTGAT